>JAAZEL010000073.1 GCA_012512325.1 Candidatus Fermentithermobacillaceae bacterium
CCTGGCCACGGCGCAACACCTCCTCTGCAAGTTCCCGGTACACTTCCGCTCCCCTTGACCTGTGATCGTAAAACGTGATGGGCTTACCGTGGGACGGTGCTTCAGACAGCCTGACGTTCCGGGGGATTATGGTTGAAAACACCTTGTCCCGGAAGTATCGTTTAACTTCTTCGGCAACCTGCAAAGACAGGTTTGTCCGGCCGTCAAACATAGTGAGCAGCACGCCTTCCAGCTCCAAACTTGAGTTGAGCCTTCCCCTGATAAGCTTGATGGTGCTCAGGAGTTGGGTGAGCCCTTCCAGGGCGTAGTACTCACACTGGATGGGGATTAAGACCGAGTCGGCGGCCGCCAAAGCGTTTACCGTAAGCAAACCGAGGGACGGCGGGCAGTCTATGAATACATAATCGTAGTTGTCCCTGATCTGGCCCACCACCTTCTTCAGCCTGTGCTCCCGGCGGTCCATCGCCACCAGTTCGATCTCAGCCCCGGCAAGGTCCAGGGAAGAAGGTAACAGCCACAAACCGGGGTATTCGGTTGCCCTGAGGGCTCTTACGGGCTCTACGTCCCGTACAAGGCAATCGTACAAGGAATAGTCGAGCTTGCTCCTGTCTACGCCAAGACCGCTTGTGGCATTTCCCTGGGGATCCGCGTCTACGATCAACACCGTCCGGCCTAACTCGCCAAGGCAAGCTCCAAGGTTAACAGCTGTAGTGGTTTTGCCTACTCCGCCTTTTTGATTGGCGATCGCTACAACTTTCGACACAACACCCTAAACTCCCACGATTTTTCCTTGACTTCTTCTCTGCATACAACGTCAAGTCCTGCCTTCTTCATTTCAGCCACGATTCTCCGCAGGGTGTTCTGAAATATCCTGGGATCTTTGAAGACCAACTTGTGCTTCCTGGGAGGCAACATCCCCTTCAAGGTACCCTTCCCCGAATGAATCCTGCACAGTTCTTCCATTTCCCCCGCGCTCAATTTCATTCTAACACACCTGCGGAACAGTTCTAGCTGTTTGCCTTCCCCGCCCACAGTCAAAAGGGCCCGGGCATGCCGTTCGCCGATTCGCCCCGACTTGAGGGCATCCAGAATCTCCGCCGGCAGCCGCAGGAGCCTCAACTTGTTTGAAACGGTGCACTGCCGCCTACCGCACCTGATGGCGATCTCACGGTGGCCCATCCCGTACTCGTGGACTAGTTTGTATATGAGCTGAGCCTCCTCTACCGGGTTGATGTCTTTGCGCCTGGCGCCTTCGGCAAGCCGAGTAATCCACGCGGTGAGGTCATCCATTTGCTGCACCCAACATTCGATTGAATGCTCACCCTTGGCAACCGCAACCCAGTATTCAAGGTCTCCCGCCACCAGTTGGTAATCGTCGCCCATGGGCCTTACCAACACCGGTTGCCCGGAACCTTTGACCAGAGAGGCCAGGACGGCCCGGGACACGGCCATTTCGCCCCCTGGCAGACACGCTCCTTCAGGTAGGCCTATATCCTTTATAGGTACTTCAATGGTTTCGAGTCTGCCGGCAGTCAACGTGGACATAAAAAAACCACCTCCACGGTGACTGTTCGACTGATTCCCAATTATTTCCTGCTTATTTTTGTCATAACAGGGGTTTCCTTCTTATTGCCGGGTATCGCCTGGGATACCTGGCTTCCAACGCCCTAACCTTCCTGTATACGGCCAGTACCCTGTCCCCCATGCCCCAGGGCAAAGCATACTTGATCTCAGCCTCCCCTTCCATACCGAGGGCGGCCAAACCCGGCCCTGACCGGGGCACCTCCTGCCCTGGCCCGATCCAAAGCACAGTCTTGCCGCCCACTGACACCAAGCCGGAGCACAGCTCCAGGAGAATCCCGGGAGTTGCCACGGCCCTGGATACGGCAAGGGAGTACCCTTCCCTGAACCGAGGATCTTGGCCGGCTGCTTCCGCCCTGGCGTGCACCACGTCCACCCTTGAAATCCCGCCTGCCCGCAAGAACCCCCTGAGAAAATCGCACGCGCCTTCCCTTGAGTCAAGCAGGCTCACATGGGCGCACCTGCCAAGGGCGCTCAAGGCAAGCCCGGGCCAGCCGTTGCCGCTCCCGATGTCAACCGCCTTGCCTCCCAGACACAAGTCCCGGACCATGGCCACTGCAAAGGAATCGGCGAGGAGCTTCACCGCCAGATCCCTGGGGTCCTCAAACCCCGAAACGCGCCTCCCTTTCCAGCTTGCAAGAAAACCAAGCCACTCCCTGACCAAGCGCAGCCCGGATTCAGCCACCTCTATCTCCATGTGCCCCATGGCTTCGTCGAAAGCATCAAGAGCTTGGGCCACATATGCGCCTGCATTAAGATCCTGCTTGCCCACGGTCACCCTCCTCCTGCATTTCCGCCCGGTGTGCTCCGGCCGCGAGCTTATCCCTCTCCTCGTTTCCGCCCGCCGCCCTTGGGCCAAGCCTGCCGCTCCGCATCATCGCCAATATCACCATGGCGTCAGAAGGAGAAACCCCCACGGACAGGGCTTTGCCTATGGTAGCCGGGCGGTATCGGACAAGCTTATCAATTGTCTCCCGGGACAGGCTCCTGACCTTGCGCCAGTCGATCCCCTCAGGCAGCCTCTTGTCAAGGTAACGCTCAAGCCGTCTGGCTTCCCTGTCCTGGCGTTCTATAAACCCTGCATACTTGGCTTCAATCTCGATCTCAGACAGCACCTCTTGGGGCAAGCCCCTTAACCCGGGTACTTGGTCGAAGAAATCATCTATGTATTTGCCGGGGCTCCTGAGCCAATCCTTTATGGCTTTGCCTGACACTTTGGCCTCCAGCATGGCCCTGCCTTTTTCCATCAGTTCGGCCTTGCGGCAATACGCCCGCCACCTCTCATCTGATACAAGGCCTACCCTTCTGCCTGCCGGTGTGAGCCTCATGTCAGCATTGGAGTGCCTCAGGTACAGCCTGTGCTCCGCCCTGGAGGTGAGCATCCTGTAGGGCTCTTCAATCACGGTACTCACCAGGTCGTCCAGAAGCACCCCTATATATGCCTCTTTCCTGCCCAACACCAGGGGTTCCTCGCCCCTGAGTTTCATGGCTGCGTTAACCCCTGCCAGCAGCCCTTGGGCCGCAGCTTCTTCATAGCCTGACGTCCCGTTTATCTGGCCGGCGGCAAAAAGGCCGTCAACCCCTTGTACCTCGAAGGTGATGCTCAGCTGGGAAGGAACCATGAAATCGTATTCGATGGCATATCCCGGCCTGGTGATCTTCGCTCTTGACAGCCCGGGGATGGTAGACAGCATCAGGTATTGGACGTCTTCAGGCAGACTGGTGGAAAGCCCGAGGATGTACACGTCGTCGCTTTCTTCCGACTCGATCTCCAGGTACAGTTGATGGCGCTTCCTGTCAGGGAACCTCATCACTTTGTCTTCTATTGACGGACAGTATCTCGGGCCCACCCCTCTTATGGAGCCGTCAAACAGCGGCGCCCGGTCGATGTTGTCCCTGATCACTTCATGGGCGCGCTCGTCGGTGTAGGTGGAATAACACACCGTCTTGTTCCACGTCTTGGGTACGGACATGAAGGAAAACGCCACGGGTTTGTCGGCACCCTTTTCGGGCACCAGCAGGTCCCAGTCTATGCTTTGTTTCAAAATCCGCGGGGATGTGCCAGTCTTGAACCTCCCCAACCGGAACCCGAGCTGGGCCAAGCAAGAAGACAACCCCTTGGCGTTGGGTTCCCCCATGGGGCCCGATTCGATTATCTCATCCCCTATGAAAATCCGGCTCTCGAGATAAACGCCGGTGCAAAGCACCACCGTCCTGGAACGGATTCGGCTGCCGTCTCCCAGGGTGACTCCCAGGACCCGCCCTTGGTCCACCAGTACTTCGGCTACCATGCCCTCTATGATTCTGATACCCAGCTCCCGTAGCTTTTTCCCCATGTAAGCAGCATAGGCGTGCTTGTCTATCTGTGCCCTCAGGGATTGGACCGCAGGCCCCTTTGATGCGTTGAGCACCCGCATTTCAACGGCCGTGTTGTCAGCCGCAAGGGCCATCTCTCCCCCAAGGGCATCGATTTCAGCCACTATCTGCGCTTTGCCCGGCCCGCCTATGGCAGGGTTACACGGCATGCCTGCGATATTGCCCACATCCATGGTTACCATGCCCGTGTCCATGCCCAGCCTGGCAGCGGCAAAGGCGGCTTCGCACCCTGCATGCCCGCTGCCTACCACCAGCACATCGAAATCAAACCCGTGCTTGGTCAAACTGCTGCAGTCTCCTTTCACGCCCTCTATTTGCCTACGCAAAACCGGGAAAATATCCTGTCCAGGGTTTCGCTGCTCACTTGCTTGCCGGTGAGCTCCATCAGGGCACTTGCAGCCCCTTCAAGGGCCAAGGCTATCACTTCGTCAGTCCAACCCTCTTCAAGGTAGCCGATGGCCGTTTCTGTCTCCTCAAGTGCCCGCCGGAGACAATCCACCTGCCTTGCAGATCCGGGCGCCAGGGCTTCAGGATCTCCCCGCCCTACATACATAGACTGAACCTTCTTCTTCAGGTCTTCCACTCCGAAACCTGTGGCCCCTGAGACCCGAACCCACCTGTCACCGCAAATCCTCTTCAGCCGTCCCAGGTCCACCCGGCGTTTATCCAAGTCGGTCTTGGTAACCACCGCCAGGCAATTCCTGTCCCGCCACCTTTCAAGCCATTCCACGTCTTCGGGATAAATTCCCTGGGTATCGTCAAGTACATAAAGGATCACATTGGACTCTGCCGCGGCTGTCCGGGCCCGCTCAACTCCCAGGGCCTCGACCACTTCCCCTGTTTGTCTCAGGCCCGCGGTGTCAAGCAACACTACAGGCAACCCGTACCATTCTGTGGTTTCTCTGAGCACATCTCGCGTAGCGCCGGGTATATCCGTGACTATTGCCCTGTCCCTGGACAACAATGCGTTAAATAGGGACGATTTCCCCACGTTGGGCCTGCCCACCAGGCACGCTTCCACCCCTTGGGACAAGGCGAGCCCCAACGGAGCCCTTTCAAGCACGGCTGATATCTCCCTGTGCAAACCCTCAAGCCGGTCCAGGAGCTCATTCCGGTCCGCTTCTATCGTTTCGGGGAAATCAATGGCGCCCTGAATCACTGCCAGCAAGTCAACTATCCGATCTTCCCATTGCCCTACCAAAGCGCCCAGTTCTCCCCTGAGTCGCCTGCTCGCCTGAAACAGGGCGGCTTCAGACGAAGATGTAACAATGTTCAACACCGCTTCGGCCTCATCCAAGCTTATCCTGCCGTTGATGAAAGCCCGCCTGGTAAACTCCCCGGGCTGTGCAGGCCTGGCGCCCAGCCTAAATGCCAGGCTCAACACCTTCTCAGCAACCGCCGGCCCGCCGTGGCATTGGATCTCAACTACATCTTCCCCTGTGTACGACCTGGGGCCCTTCATGACCACCACAATACACTCGTCGATCGTCCTGTCACCGTCTTCATCCACCACTTCACCCAGTGCCACGGACCAACTCCTCATCTTCCCCACAGGAGTACCTTTCCTGAGCCTTATCATCCTGCCTGCAATCGCCAAAGCGTCATGCCCGCTGAGTCTGACTATGGAAATGCCGCCTGTGCCCACAGGGGTAGCGATGGCAGCTATGGTATCCATCAATTCCCACGGGTTTCCGTCCACGGCCTTTCACCCCGCAACCTCACGGAATTCACCGGTTCTTTATGCCTAGATTATACCCTACACAGCAAGGTCAAACAGAGAAGGGGCCCTGGAACCCAGGGCCCCGGAACGTCAGCCGGTTCAGTTGCTGCGCTACCTTTGCCTTGAATGCCCACCTTCATTCCTGCGGGGAGAAATGATCACCCTCCTGAACGGCTCATCCCCCTCGCTGTGGGTGGTAACCCTTGTGTTTTTCTGCAATGCCAGGTGGACGATGCGGCGGTCCCTGGCATCCATAGGCCTCAAAGCCGCGCTCTTTCCCGTTTTTTGGACTTTCCTGGCCGCGTTTCGCGCCAAATCTTCCAGCATCTTCTCTTTTCTCTTCCTGTATCCCGCTACGTCCACGAAGACCCTCTTGATGTCCCCGATGCCCCTGGAGGCTACCACATTAGTCAGGAACTCCAGGTGCTTCAGGGTCTGCCCGTGGCGGCCTATGAGCACGCCCAGGTCATCGCCGTTTACCGTCAGCAAGTGGGTGTCTCCCTGGGCACGGCTTTCCACAATGCCGCGAAGGTTCATCCGGTGGAGTAATCCTGTGAGAAACTCATAGGCTATCTCTGCCTTGTCTTTCTTAAGGGTAACCCTTATCCTCGCATCCTTGCTTCCGATGATACCCAGGAATCCGCGGCTGGGCTCTTCAATTACCTCAACAATCACGTCATCTTCTGATACCCCAAGCTCTCTGAGGGCGTTTTCCAAAGCCTCTTCTACACTACGTCCCGTTGTTTCAATAGTCGTCACTTGGACCGAGCTCCCTCCCCGGTAGTCTCACCTCGTGGTACCGCAAGCCGCTCCACCAGGCCGAACAAGTTGGCAGTTATGATGTACACGGAAACTGCCGTAGCGAACTTGAGCGAGAAGTAAGCCATAAACGCCAGCATTCCAATGAGCATCGCCGTCTGGCCTTGTTGCTGCTGGCCGGTGGCCATGGCAGGCGACAGTCGCATAGCCAAATATGTAGCTATTACAGTAAGCCCCACCACAGCCAGGCCATATGCCGCACCCTGCTGCATGGCAGGTTCTCCCAGGACAAGACCCAAAAACGTGGCGGTTTTCATCTGCTCATGGGCCTCAAGGGCGCGGATCATGGCCCACAATATGGGCAGCTGGACAAAAGGCAGAAGGCAGCCTGTAGCAGGGTTCACTTTGTGGCGGCGGTACAAGTCCACCATTTCAAGATTAAGCCTTTCGGGATCATCTCCGTACTTCTTCTGTAGCCTGTCGAGCTCCGGCTGTATTAACGCCATCCGCCTGGCCGAATGCCCTTGTGCAATGGTCAGGGGTAAGACGATAAGGCGCACAAGGATGGTTAAACCGATAACCGTTACGCCCCAGTTTCCAACCACACCATAGATGAAATCCATCACGGACAGCATCAAGTTGACTATGTATGACATCCCTTAAACCTCCCTGGCTCCAGAAACCGTCCTTTGGGCACCGGATCATAACCACCGCGGGAAAACGGGTTGCAGCGCATAATACGCCACGCAGCCAGCACGACACCTTTTAGGGGCCCATGAGCTATGATAGCTTGCCGGGCATACTCTGAACATGTGGGATAATACTTGCAGACCCGGCCTTTCGCTGGGGAGACGTATTTCTGATAGATCTTTATCAAGAACAGCAAACATCTTGAAATCATTCCAACAAATCCATCCTCTTAAGCAAGTCCGTCGCCGCGCCCAGAAGCTCTTGATAGGAGCACAGGGCCGCCCGCTGCCGGGCAATAAAAACAAATTCACCCCTCGGTTCTATGAGAGGCAAAACATGCCGGAAGCACTCCGTGATCCGGCGTTTCACCCGGTTGCGAACACATGCTTTGCCCAACCGCTTGGATGCTACAATTCCCAGCCTGACAGGTAGCGGATCTTCCCTGTAGTACATCACCAAGTACTTGTTGGCTACCGAACGGCCTTCCTCGTATACTCTACCATAGGACGGTCTGGGTATCCTTCCTGATACCACAAAAAAGCCTCACTTTCCTTGGCGCTGGACTTATACACTCAGGCGTTTCCTTCCCCTGGCCCGGCGCCTGGCAATTATCCTACGGCCGCCCCTGGTCCTCATCCTGACCAAAAAACCGTGGGTCTTCTTTCTTTTCCTGCGTTTTGGCTGATATGTGCGTTTCATCTCGAGTTTTGCCCCCTACGGATATTATTGGACCTAATATCCTCCTCAAACCCAACGAATTATATCTTAGCCCCGGTGAAAGTGTCAATAAACCCACCTCTTGCTGGCAGTTTGTCCTCCGGGCCTTCCACACCACCCTTGCCCGTCCCTGAAACCGGGTTTGTCGTTGC
>JAAZEL010000074.1 GCA_012512325.1 Candidatus Fermentithermobacillaceae bacterium
CGAAAAAGCTCATGCCTGCAAGGCGAAGCAGAATTGTTTGTACTAAAGTGAGTGAGAAATAGATGATTAGGAGTATCTTGGCCGTCTCCCGGAGCTTAGGCCTAATGCGCTCCACCTGAACACCTGGAACTTCGGCTTTGAAAAGCTGGAAGCCGCCCGTGCCAAGACGGGGAATAAAGACTAGGGTGAAGACGATGATTCCCAGACCTCCCAACCAGTGAAGCAGACTTCTCCAGAAGAGAATCCCGGCAGGTTGTGACTCTACATCAGTGATCATTGTTGCACCTGTTGTGGTAAAGCCAGACATAGCTTCAAACAGCGCGTCTGGGAGGTTTGTGAACGTTCCGGCCAGTAAAAAGGGAATAGCTCCAGCCAGTGCACAGAGCAACCAGCCTCCTGATACGATCAAGAACGACTCGCGGAGACGGATATCTCCTGTGACACGCATCCTGGCTAGCAGTATGCCGGGAATTCCTGCAATGACCATGGACACAAGGAAAGCCCGCGAGTCGCCTGAACGGTAGTAGAGCGACCACGCCAAAGGCAAGGTCATCGCAGCAGCGATTACACACAGGAGTAATCCCATTGCCCGCGCTATTGCTCTAGTGTTTATATCAGTCAATCATTACCCACCAGTCTACAGTCCCAGTGCTTGCCGCACCTTTGGGACAGCCTCTTCCAAAGAAAACACCACTACCCTGTCACCTGGCATCACTTGATCGTTACCTTTAGGAATTATAGTTTCGCCTTCACGTATGAGCATGCCTATCAGTGCATGTTTGGGGAAACCAACTGACTTCAGCGGTTTGCGGGTGACAGGTGCGCCATGGAATACCATGGCCTCGAGTATAGTGGCCTTTCCTTGCTTGAGAAATGTTATGTCGAGCAGTTTGTCTTCTTGGAGCAGTTTCAGGATGGTACTTGCCATGATAAGCCGTGGCACCACAGTAGCGTGAATCCCTGCAGCTTCTGCAACAGGGGCGTATTCCTCTCTTTCCAACCGGATTATGATTTCGCCCGCGCCAAGCCGGTTAGCCAAAAGCGCTGCCATTATATTCGTTTCATCGTGGCCTGTGGTAACGATGAAAGCATCTGTACCTGCTATGTTCTCGTCGATTAACAGGTCGATGTTAGTACCGTCGCCGTGGATGACTAAGGTGTGGTGAAGATTTTCCGCCAGCCACCGTGCTCTTTGAGCATCTCTTTCGATCAACTTAATTGTAAGGCCGTTTCGAGGCAGTTTCTCCAGGGCCTGGCATGTGTGAAAGCCTATTTCGCCACCGCCTACAACCGTGATTGTCTGTATCTGAGTGTGAATACGTCCTGCCCTCATCCCGGGAATCATGCAGCTTCTTCCGAAGTGCCCAACCTTTCCCAACACGTATATGTGGTCTCCGGGCTCCAGGCGGGTATTGCCGTCTGGTATGAGCAGGGTGTCGTTGCGGTCGACTGCAACGATCAGGCAGTCCTCAAGCTTTAGTTCCGCCAGGGTCTTGCCTTTGAGTGCCGGGGCTGACGGGCCGAGTTTGAACCCAAGCAGTTCCACGCTTCCGTCGGCGAAATGGCGGAATTCGGTGGCAGCGGGCATCCGGAGAAGATCCACTATTTCACGGGCCGCGAGGCGCTCAGGATGGATCATGAAATCTACGCCCAGTTCGTTTTTTGCCAGTGCGTCAGCACTTCTGCTGTATTCAGGGTTACGCACTCTGGCTACCGTTGTCCTTACGCCGTAATGTTTTGCAGTAAGGCAGGCCAGGATGTTTACTTCGTCACGGCCTGTCACTGCGATCAGCATGTCTGCGTTTTCGATGCCTGCTCTTTCAAGCACCTTCGGGGCTGCGCCGTTTCCCTGAATGGTCATTGCGTCGAGCACTTCCCTGGCCGGTTCAAGCCGCTCTGTGTCTATGTCAATGAGCACCACATCATGGGACTCTTGCACCAGTTGCCGTGCAATCCTGAAGCCCACTTTGCCTGCTCCAATCACAATTATGGTCATATAGGAGCTTCCCCTTTCCGCGGATGCGGTGACTGCCTACCGTAACTGTCTGTAGTAAGCTGTAGTATAACAGCTACACGCCTGTGGTGAAACTGCAACCGGAACAACAGGACGGTCCGTTTGTCTCAACAAGTCCTTCTCCGGGTTTCCCCTGTGGTATACAGCGCGAGTTGATGAAACAACTGGACCGTCCTGAAAAATCGACCGGTTACTATGTGTTATTTCGACTAAGTCTTACCTCGTCAATATAGCCAGCCGGTGTGCCTCATTCCAGTCTACATTCATACCCAGGTATTCTCCTACAAACCGCAATGGCACCATAGTGCGGTCGTCCTTGATGACAGGCTGGGTGTCCATGGTGTGTTTTTCCCCGTTTACATCAATCTCCGGGTTGTCAATCCAAAGTTTCACCACAGATTCGCCGTTTCTGATGGTAACCTGACGCTTGGCTTCATCCCAGTCAACTTGTGCACCAATAGCTTCGCTGATTGCCCTTACAGGGACCATGGTGCGGTCGTTACTGTCGATATAAGGTGCTGAATCGAGGTACAAGGGCACATTATTTACCGCAACGCCCACCTGCCCCGGCTTGCCTGCGTATATGTGAGTGTACCCGTATATCAGGTACCGTTGACGTTCGTGTCTGAACGCTTCGAGTTCATCTCTGTAGCGGCGTTCTATCTCCTGGGGTGACAGCTTCTGCTCAAGCCATTGCCCGACCCGGTCAGTACCCATTATCTTGTCGAACATTACTATGGTTGAACCGCTCTTAGGCACGGTGAAGTTGTTGAGCTGCCTGGCGTAAGCCAGAGCGTACAGCCCTGTCTTGGCAGGGTTGAATGCATGGTAGTCGGTGATATGGAGCCTCACGCCGCCCTGACTGCCTTTGTTTTCGGGTATAAACTCGACTCCCGGCAGGCCTGCGCTATTGAGCAATCGGGCGAAACGCTCTGAATCGATGCCCGATCCGCCAATCCATTTGAACTTGTCCGCCTGGCGGATGCCGGTGCCTTCGCCAAGCCCTGTGGCCATATATCCAAACACTGATTGAATATCCGGTATGTTGGGGGAAGTCTGCACCCACTCAAGCCCTGTATCTTGGAATATCATGTCGCGCGTGTAGCCTTCCATGGGAACCACTTTCAGGTCCACGCCTATCTCCCGGTTGAAGAACCGGGCCAGTTCGCCGACGGTCATTCCATGGGCCATGGGAAGATTGTCGATGCCCACGAAACTCTCGAAACGATCCTCAAGTACGGGCGCTTCAACAATCTCGCATCCCACCGGATTGGGCCTGTCCAGCACTATCACGGTCTTGCCGCATTCCTTGGCCGCTTCCATGGCCAGTCTCAGTGTGGAAATATAGGTATAGGTACGGGAACCTACGTCTTGAATGTCGTAGATTAGCAC
>JAAZEL010000075.1 GCA_012512325.1 Candidatus Fermentithermobacillaceae bacterium
CAGCTACGTCTCCCACGGCCAAGTCTTTAAACGCTATATGGTCGCCGTCATAGATGATCACCGCATCGGAATGCAGGGTAAGGGAACGCTTTCTGCCGGTGTCCGTCTCGATCTCCAGGGTACGGGTGCTGCCCGAGGTTTGCTTGGCCTTGATGGTTCCGGTCAGATGGGTGCTGTCGTCCTCAAGTATCCTGATGTGGTACAACTTGCCGTTGCGCAGTTTCCCGTGGATGACGTCTCCTACCGCAAGCCGCGAAGGTGAATACTCATAACGGCCGTCTGTGACCGTGCAAGCTGACTCCAGGGTGAGGGTCTCCGAACCCTTTTCCGTCTTGACTGTAATCACAACTTCCCCTTTGCTTGTGGTCAGTTTGGCAACAATCGTACCGAGGATCTCACCGGTCTTGACAGGTGCAGAGGTTCCGCGCTTGACTATGGTAATAAGCACTGCCACATCGGCCGGGTTGGTCAAGACCTTGACCGTGTCTCCTACTTTGATGTCGCTTATCGAACCCTGCTTAGAGTCCTCCAGGAATACAACTGCATCCTTGGAAACGGGATACTCATAGACCCTGCCCGACGCAACCAGGATCTCAATCGAGTTCCTCGAGATATCAACGACTGTTCCCGCAGTGTAGTAGGGCATCTCATCAGGGAGTTCAGCGTCAATGAGCCTGTCAAGTATGGCAGCCATCTCAGCCCTGGTAACCGGCTTATTGGGCTGGAAGGTGTTGTCGGTGTAACCCTTGAACAGCCCCATATCCACTGCCTGTGCCACATAGCCCCAATAGCCGTTCGGGATGGCCTTGGCATCTTTGAAATCCAACCGGGCGTTCATCTTTTCTTCGGCAAGCTCCCCGTATCCGGCGGCCCTTACCAGGGCTTTTGCCACCCATGCACGGGTTGCCGGCTTTTCAGGGTCAAGGTCGTCCAGTTCCACCCAACCCTCATCCACAGCTACGAGGATATATCCCAAGGACCATCTTGCAGATACAGGTACATAGGGATACCAAGACCCGCTTGTATAGAACCACCCCGGGGAGTCATCATTGTACGTCCAGTAGTACCAGTGGTTCTTCAGTCTCTTGTTATCCTGCTGCTTCATGTCCTGATCCAGGCTCAGGTATATGCCTCCGAATCTCTTCTCCAGTTCCTGAGCTTCTTCTTCCAGGCCGAATGCCCTCACCATCATGGCTAAGGCTTCAGCTTGCTTCACCGGATTGTTGGGCATGAACACATTGCCGTCGTAACCTGCTATTATCCCGAATCCCCGCATCCTCAAAATGGACTCGAGCGCCCAGAAAGATGGCCCTATGTCAGCGAAACCCAGCTTGTTGGTATGTTTCCAAACTTTCTCTGCCTGCTTGATGAGTTTCTCTATAAGCTTGTTTATCTGCTTGTGTGAGTAGCCTTTAGCTTCGGCCAAGCCGGACATCCCGACCAAGAGTGACAGTGCCAATACCAAGACCAATGCAGTCCTGAACCGTGTCTTTGCCGATCGGGACAGCCGGTGCCTGAGGTTTTTGCCACCAGCCAAACTTACCGCCTCCTATGTTGATTTGCGCTCCGGCTCATGTTGCCCCTGCAAAACCAAGGGAAACCCAAGCCACAGTGGTTTCAGCTATACAATCGACGGGAGACGATGGCTTGTGGATCATAGATGCCATTTTTTGTGGTTGTTGCCTGTTTCTGTTCATCCGGAAGCCCTTCAATTGCCGAATCCCCGTTGCCGTAACGCCGTTGCCGTACCCTGATCTGGGTCCCAGCATCAGGAACGGGATTTGTAGGGGAAAGCTTCTTTAAAGCATACAAAAGAGCTTACCGGCATCCGGATCGCCCTTCACTCCAAAGGGAGACACCTTGATCCCTACAACGAGGCTTTCAGCCTCAGTCCCCCTGGAGTTTTTTCAAGAGTTCCGAGTAGAATTGCCTGTCGCTTTTGCATGAAACCGCAAGCTGCTCCATGGGGCATAAGCCGTCGCCTGTACGGTTCAGGATTGATGGCACAAATTCGCGGCCGTACACCGGTATTCCACGGGCAGCAGCCTCAGCCAGGGCGCGTTGGCTCACCAACCCGCCCCACATAGCCTGGGCACCCATGAGCGCCCCCAGCCTGAAGGCGGCAAGCCCCAGCACCTTGTCGCCAAATACCAGGTCGGAATGGTTTGCCATTGCTCGGCCCATCCGCTGCAAGATCAGCAATGCCGGCCTTATCCCGCTACCTGTTTCACGGTCCAGCACCTGCCCGCCGGCAACGAGCACTGAAGCCCAGCCGGAATCGAGATCACGTTTAGCTACCTCAAGGCTGAGACGGATGTCTTTTCGGACTTGCGTACAATCCTTTGAATCTCCATGCATGAAATCTGCCAAGCTGCTTTCACCTCATGTCAAGTGTAGCGTACCAAGCAGGCTTTGAACATCTGGATCGCTTTCAAGAACTCATAGGGTTTTCCTCCCTGTAATGGTTTTCAGGAAAACAAGACATGATATCTCTGAGGTGGTTGATGATGCGAAACCTATGGACCAGGGCCCTTTGGGGCGGCATCACCGGCATAGCGGCCATGGACATCATCCTCGGCATTGGCAGGAGCGCGGGCTTGGTAAAACTCAACCTTCTTGGGGGATTGGCTGACCTGGTGTCGACCGGGGGCATAGCCTATTCTACCAGCGGAGCAATCTTGGGTTTTGTCATCCATCTGCTCGCCGGCGTGTTGTGGGCGCTGCTTTTCGCCGTGATAGCGCGCAAGCTGCATTCCGGGCACAACCTGATCCTGGGGCTCATAAACGGGCTGGTGGTGTGGCTCCTGTGGGGACTGATCCTTCCGCCTCTGGGAATTACTCCACAACCGTGGAGTCTGGGGACGCCCAACACCATCATGACGTTGATAGCAAGCTTGGTCTACGGTTTGGCCACAGGGATTGCCACAAGCGAAGACCTCCTGGCATCAACTTGAGGGAACAAAGGGAATCTGCATTCACCGGCGCTCAGTGATATTGCTCAGTGTTTTGCGACACTCGAGCTCTTAGTAGCTTGCGTATCCTGCTCACCTTGGGAAACCGGTATGGACTTCTTCCGCGTGTACTGTGTTCGGAAGCGGTTTCCCAGCCAGGCCAATATCAGTACCGCTGCAGTAAGGCCAATTGTGGCCAGGTCGAAGTTACGGCCCAGCAATGAGGCGGCTTCTTCGCCAAGGAAGTAAACCAATCCGCCTTCAAGGAAAAACCGTGCACCCCGGCCCACCACAGATGCAATGGTAAACGGCCAAAAACCCACCCTGAAGATGCCCCCGGTCAAAGTGAACAGCTTGAAAGGAATGGGCGTGAAGGCCGCAATTCCCACCGCCCACCCGCCGTACTTGGAAAACAGCACTTCAATCGCTGAGATCTTGTCTTGCGGAAAAAACCTGTCAACAAGAGGCCTGCTTGCTTTTCTTCCAATCCCATATCCAACCATGGCTCCTGCAACCGACGCCACGGTAGTGAGCAGCGCATACCAGAGACTCATCTCGGGCCTCATCATAGCCATAGGCAGCAACACGAAGTCAGGAGGTATGGGGAAAAACACGGACTCGCAGAATGCCATCAATGCGAGGCCCAACTGGCCGTATTCCAATATGATGTCCACTGTCTCGGGACTAAACACGGTATTTTCTCCTTAACCCTCAACCAACACGGAGAATCCTTGAAGAGGTTATCGGGTTCTCATTTGAGAGCTTGATCGGTCGCATAACTTCCGCGCCAGACCGGCCAAAGAGCGTCCAAAGAAACGGTAAGTAGGCCTATAAGCCGGGTTCTGTCGAGGGTAGTCATCTATCTGGGAGAAAGGTTACCCTTTCCCTCAAGCGGCCATACCCAGGGGCTCGGCGGGCCACGTCATCACCCCTCTATTCGGCCTTGCTCCGGGCGGGGTTTGCCTGGCCAGCCGGTCACCCGACTGCCGGTAGTCTCTTACACTACCATTTCACCCTTACCGCTGCCCGCGATTTCCCGCTCGGATTACCAAGAGGCTGGGCATGCCTCCGGCAAAGCGGGGACCGCATGGCAGAGGCGGTATGTTTCTGTGGCACTTTCCCTAAGGTCACCCTTGCTGGGCGTTACCCAGCGCCCTGCCCTGTGGAGCCCGGACTTTCCTCAGGCGGCCCAAGGCCGCCCGCGACTACCTAGCCTGCTTACCACAAAACAATATAACAAGGCCGGTGGAAGGCGTCAAAGCGTCCAAACCGCTTGACATCCAGAAATACCGGCTACATCAGTCTACTTCTGCCTGGCTTCCTGTGTCAACCACCCCGGCCTGTTGTCTCTTTCCTCGGTAAACTTATAAATCCTGGTTGTCCAGAAGCTGGTGCCGTCTCCGACGAATGTGGGGCTTGCCCCGCGGGAAGGCGGTGGAACCCCCATCCGGTGTAGCCATGCAGTGCTTGGTTTCTAGAATTCCACTGAAGGCGCTTCTTCAGCCCCTTCTGCCATCTCAAAGTAGGTCCTTGGACCGAAACCCATGAGCCTGGCGATGACCACAGCCGGGAACTGTTTGATTCTCGTGTTGTAAACCCTGACCTGTTCATTGAACCTTAGCCGCTCCACGGCGATGCGGGTTTCAGTACCGCTGAGCTCATCCATCAGCCTAATAAACTGGGCGTCCGCCTTAAGTTCGGGGTAGTTCTCAACGATCACCAACAACCTTGCAAGAGCTGACTCGATTTCGTTGCTCGCAGCCGTACGCTCTTCAGGAGTTACGGCCTGGTTAAGCCTGGCCCTTGCGTCTGCAATGGCGGTGAACACTTCTTCTTCGTGCTGGGCGTAACCCTTGACAGTTGCCACAAGGTTGGGGATGAGGTCATGCCGCCTTTGGAGCTGGTTTTCCACTTGCGCCCACTGTCCGTCAATGGCTTCGCTCTGCTTCACCAATCCGTTGTAGGTTGAAACCAACCAAGCTCCTATGACCACTACCAGTCCCAGTACCACAAGCAGAGTAATAGTACCTCTCTTCATAGCCATTCCCTCCCGTTATTCGCCTTATCGAACCTGTCCCTTTGGTCGCATCCGTAGGTGTGAGGCGGTTGGATATCCCCAGCCCGCTTACGGGCCAATCCAATCCCATGCCAGGTGCATCAGTTACCATCTCCGGCTTGCACCGCCTCCGCCACTCCTGCCGCCGCCAAAACCTCTAGGCCCTAAAGAACCGCTCCTGCGGGATCCACGGCCTCCAAGTCCTCCGAAAAACGGCCCTGGCCCCCCGGTAAACGTGCCTGAATCCGACTGGACGATCGGCCTGGTCCTGTATTTCTTCTCATTGGAATATCCGCAAACGGGACACCTGTATGTCCGGACTGCCAGCCCGCCTATGGACGCGGTGGCTTCCTGGATTACCTTGTCGGCGACCACCAGCCTGGACCTGCACCTGGGGCACCGCCTCCTCTTTATGCCCAGATATGCCAGAACGGCCACAGGGAACAGGGCAACCATGGCGAGAAGCAGTGCCGCTTTAAGAGGAATCCCCCGTTGTATGGGTACTCTGTCCTCCGGAACCGCGGGCTTGTAGCCCTCAGGTGTCGTAATTACGAGTTCTACACCGGCGTCCTCGGCGATGTAATAGGCCGCATTCAGAAGCCCTTCATATAGGCCTCTCCCATACTCCCCGTTCTTGAAATACGGGATCATGATGTCGAGGCATTCACCTGCCCGGCCGTCGGTGATAACGGGCTCAAGGCCGTATCCCACTTCCATGCGGAGTTCCCTTTCTTCCATGGAGACGAGCACCAGCAGGCCCTTGTCCTCACCCTCCTGGCCTATTCCCCATTTTTCGTAAAGCTTTACGCCGTAGAGCTCGAGGGACTCATCGCCGTGCCCGCTCACAATCGCCACGGCAAAGGTAACCCCCGTTTGCTCCAAGACGGCGTCTGCAAGGGCATTGAGGTTGTCAATGTCCGATTGGGTCAACACGCCTACATAGTCGTTTATGTTGCCCTTGGGATCCGGGTAGAAAGCTTCCTGATAGGCCGGAGAATCCGCCAGAAGTATAATCGCCAGGACCAGAACGACGATCCCGGCCGGTCGCGCGCCCTTCTTCCTGAACAATCCGGTTGCTGTCCCGTGAAATGTCAAGTTCAGCATCTTAGTAGCCCGACCTCCCCCCTTTCAGCCTTGCCTTGCTAATGCTATCACCAATATATATGTTACGAAAGCCGGGTCGTATAGTCTCAAGGCTTGTTCCGGGTTCCGTCACGGTTGGGAGATTAGCTTGTGAAGGTCTAGGACAAGGTTGGACAAGGAGTCGGCACGCCGGTTCTGCTCCCTGGGTATATGGTGGATTTCCCATTTGGGGAAGTATCGCAGAAGGTATTTCACCCTGTTGTAAAGGGGAAGCAGATTCCCGCTGGAAACCTTGAAGGCACCCTTTATCTGCTCAACGCAAAGCTTGGAATCCGAGTAGATAGCCACTTCATCTGCTCCCAACTGCCTGGCCTGTTCCAGCCCTAGAATGACAGCTGAGTACTCTGCAATGTTGTTGGTGGCATTCCCCAAGAACATGGCGCATTCCTTTTCAGGGAGGCCCTCAACCAGGATTACGGCAGAACAGGCAGCCGGGCCCGGATTGCCCCTGCAGGCACCGTCGGCGAAAATAGTGGCTTTCATGGAATAACCTCCTCTGCCCTCTACTTTGACACAAACGGCCGGCTTCCTTCAACCATTTATCCTGCGCCTGAAACAACCGGAGTGGCCGGTCAAGACAGCCACTCCTCACTCCTCACTCCCCGTCCTGCCAATCCGCCACGACCCCTGTGGCACTCACGATCTCTTCGACACGACGGACAAGGCCATCCCAAGCAACCCTTTCTTCTGGGCAAAGATGTCCTCCAGGGCGTTGAGCACGTAGTCGATCTGCGCTTTAGTCACCACAAGAGGAGGCTCAAGCCTCATCACATTGGGATTGTTAAGGGTATACGCCGTGATCACCTGGTGCTTACCCAGGAGCTCTCCTGCAACCAGGGATGCGTAATACTCCTTGGCAAACTCGTTGATGGCGCCGGCTGTAAGTTTATCAAGCAAGCCTTCCACCGGCTTGTCAAATTCAACGCCTATGAGAAGCCCCTTTCCCCTGACTTCCTTCACCGTCTTGTAGGTTTGCTTGAGGGTCATAAGCCCTTCCAGGAAGTATTCGCCGAGCTCAGCGGCCCGGCCGGGGAGGTCCTCCTCAACCAATTTGCTGACGGTCATCAAGCCGGCTGCGCAAGCCCTGGCGCCGCCGCCGAAGGTGGATGTGTGCAGGATGGCCTTGGACAGGCCCCCGTATGCCTTCTCCCAGACGCTTCTGCAGGCCACGGTGGCACCCAAAGGCATCACACCGCCTCCCAGGGCCTTGGCGAGACACATGATGTCAGGCACGACCCCCTCGTGCTCACAAGCGAACATCTTGCCTGTCCTTCCCAGACCGGTCTGCACCTCATCCAGTACAAGAAGGGTATCGTAGGCCCTGGTGAGCTCCCTTACCTCCTTGAGGTAGCCTTCAGGGGGAACGACCACCCCTGCCTCGCCTTGAATCGGTTCCAGGATAACTGCCGCACATTTGTGCCGCTGCAACGCGCCTTCAAGCGCCTTGATATCGCCGAAGGGCACCTCCACGCACCCGGGGACAAGAGGTTCAAAAGGAGCCTTGTATTTCAGGCGGCCGCCCACTGACAAGGCGCCAAGGGTCTTCCCGTGAAACGCCCCGGTGCAGTGCACAAACACCTGCTTGCCTGTGGCGATCCTGGCCATCTTGAGCGCGCCTTCAACGGCCTCCGCCCCGCTGTTGCAGAAGAACGCCATGCTCAAGTCTCCCGGAAGGATGACCGCCAGGTCGTGGGCTAGGGCAGCCTGAAGCGCGCTAGCCTGGGCTTGAAGGTAGTTTGGACGGCTGCCAGCCTTGTCCAAGCCGGCCAGGATATCAGGGGGATTATGGCCGAAAGGCAAGCTCCCGTAACCCCCTAAGAAGTCAAGGTAACGGGTGCCGGCTTCATCGTAAACGAAGATCCCCTCCGCGGCCACGAAGTTCTTGTCAAACCCTATGGCTGAGAGCATGGTTTTCAAGCCGGGGTTCACATGTTTTGCGAATAAGCTGCCTGATTCTTTCCTGCTCAGCTTGAGGGCATTGTCAAGTCCTATGAGGCCGTATATACTCCTTTTGCCCGAGCCCTGATAATCAGGGCCGTCATGCGGACCGTCACCGGTCAATCTCATCCCAGCCATGTTATCACCGCTTTCCCATGTTTTCCACGTCCCATAGACCTTCCTCAGGCGGAACACCCGCGCAGGCAAACCGAGCAACCGGGCTTCCGACCGTCTGGATACGGTCTTGTGCACATTTTCGTGCACGTTCATCTTACCTCATTTCACATCGCAGGTACAATGGCTTTTCTCCAAGAGCCCGCGCCAAGGTGCCTATCATGTGACAGACAGGCCAGTGTCAGGCCTCCACCGCTGACTTTAGGGGGTAACCCCCGTTATTATGTCAACATACTGTGTATCAGTACATGAGGTCCGTGGCGCGGTTTCTCTCCTCCCCCGGAAATCGCGCCGCCCTTTCTCCCACATATCCCCGGCCCCGGCCTTGCGCATCTCCGGAGAGCGCCGGGGGTTAAGGGGCTGGGGGGCCGGGCCTTGTGGGTGAGTTCATACATGAGTTACGAGCTCATGCAGCCTTGATAAGTTTCTCCGTGAGTTCTGTAACCACGCCCCTGTTGTCAACATAAGATACCGTAGATTCTTTCCGATAGGAGGGGTACAAGTGTCAGGTCTATCCTGCTTCAATGAACAGCTGGCGTTCATCATCTTCCTTATCCTGATTCTGCTCATCCTGGGTCTGGAATGAGCCAAGGGCGCCCACGGGGTCTAATCTTGCTCATCTTGGGACTCGAGTAGCCGCAGTTCACAGTTGGATGCCGGCAGCGAATGGCCCCACTCCGGAGAGGCAGAGCCCGATTACGGGGCTGCCTCTCTTTGGTGCGAGCCCTTGAGCCTCCTCGCGCTCAGGTCCAACTGTGCAGGCTTTCAAAAGGAACCGGCATACCTGTTTCACAACATCTTGAGCCCGAGCTCAACAAAGACCATGCCCGGTTCAGTCTTCTCCGAAATCATACACTGTATCTTCTTCCCTCACCAACGATCTCGCAGGAGTCAAAGCTTGTCCGGCATTCAGCCAAGAGCCGCCTTTCATCGTAGAAAGGCCAGATATGGGTGAGAAGTAGTCTTTTTACCCCTGCCTCCCGCGCGACTTCCCCTGCCTGGACGGCCGTCATGTGTCCCGCACTTGCGAACTCAGCGTCTTCTTCCAGCGCCGATGCTTCGCACAAGAATAAGTCCGCGCCTTTGGCGGCACTGTAAAGCCCCCGGCACGGGCGTGTATCTCCTGAATACGTAAACACCTTGCCGTCGGGATCTTCGAACCGCACCGCGCACCCGGGGTACGGGTGTTCCACCTTGAAGAAGGACACCTTGATGTCGCCGATTGTCATCTCATATGCCGGAAAGGAAGCATCTGGGGTTTCATTGATGCCCAGACCGGGCACTGCCACAGCATCCACTCCCTTGTATGAAAGCATGCTGAAATTCTGTGACGGCTCAGGCGGCGCATACACGGTGATCCGGGGTGGAAGTTGCCGGTAGCGGCCGTCAGGGTTGGCCGCATACCTCAGCGCCAGAAAATCCGAAATATGGTCAAAATGCAGGTGAGATAGGATCACTGTGGAGACTTGGGACAGGGGCACATGTTGCTGCAGCCTGGAGACCACTCCGGGCCCGCATTCGAGGAGTATACCCGTCGCCCCTGAGATAACCCAGTATCCGGAACAAGCCCCTCCTGCAGGAGGAAAGGGCGAATACTTGCCCAAAACCAGGACTTCCATATTGGCGTTTTAAACATCCACCTCAAAATTGGCGTTTTTCTTATTGTACACCAATCCGGATGGAATATTATCGCAGCTTGTGCTATGGCAACAAAGCGTTCTGGTAGTCAAAGATCATCCTGGAGATTTCCCCTATCTTTTCAAAGCCCGCCTCCACGTCTTCGTGGCCTTTCGACATTATGGACAAGATGTACGGCCGCTGGGCATATATGACGCCCACGTCGTTGGCTACGCCCATTATGTCCCCCTCCTTGTGGGCCACCTGTACTTCGGTGATGTACCTGTTTAGCCCGGTGTTCCAGATGGTGTTGGCCAGGTCGAACATGAGCTTTTCGCCCTCGGGGTTGGTCTTGGAGAATAGCAGTGCCGCCTCCATATACGTGGCGTTGTCCCTGGGGGTGGATATGTTCTGACCGCCGGGATACACCGTCTGGCCGCCGATTTCCTTCATGAAATTGATGAGGTTGTCTTTCCCCAATCTGCGTTCGAGCATTTTCCAGGCGACGTTGTCGCTGTGGGTTATTGACTTCTCAGCCAGTTCCCTTATGGTGAAGGTGTCTCCGTCCTTGGCGGTGTATTGGATGACACCTGCCCCGCCACGCCAGTCCCGGGCGGAGACATAGGTGAGGGTCTCGTTCCAGGAAAGCTCGCCTCTTGATACCAAAATGCTGGTATACAGCACCACCGGAACCTTTACGGTGCTCGCAGCGGGCACTTGCAGGTCGGGGTTCACTCCGAATGTCTTGCCTGACGTAAGGTCCTTGAAAAACGCTCCCCATTCTTGTCCGAGGCCGGCGAGCTTGTTGATGTATTCCTCCACTTGCGCCTGGATTTGAGTGTAGTCAGGATCCCATGTGGATGACTGGGCCTCAGGAACACCTCCCGGCGGCCCCTCAGCCACGCCTGGCTCGCCATCTCCGGATCCCGTAACCAAACCTGCTATCGATTGGATCAACGCCATACATTTTTCCCGGAAAACCTTGAGTTCCGACCGCTGAACCGATATTTTCCATACCGTCCCTGTGCCGGGAACACCGCGGTAAACCTTGCCGTCGTTTTCGATGACCCCGAAGTCTACGACGTACATGGACCCATCGGGCCCGAATTTCACATCCACCGGGTGGTTGAAGCCTGAGAGATTCCGGCCGGCGGGTGCCAGGGACTTGTTGTATGCAAATACTTCATGCTGTCCGGTGCTTATGTCCAGGGTGTATACGCAACAGCCCACAGGCTTCCGGGTGTTGTCGCCCTCGTCTGCAGAAATCCCAGCAGTGGAACCCCTGGCCGTCGAAATTCCATGCTCAAGCCCTTTGGTCCCCTCAAGGGCACATGCAATGTCTCCCTCTCCGAAGGCGGCCACATACATACGCCCTGAACCATCGAAGACCCTGGGGGCAAATCCGAATTTCATGAGCCCGGTCCCCGGCTCAAACACGGCTATTGGTTTTTCTGGCTTGGGATGCTCTTGAAGCAAGCCGGCAAGGGGAGCGCTCTTGGTTTGGGGCATGAACTTGGGATCTGTAAGGGGCTCTCCTGCGGCAAAGTCAGGCCAGCCGTACCAAGCGCCTTGCTCTATGCGATACACCGGGTCCGGGGCGTTGGCCACAGGCCGTGAGCCCCGTTCCTGGTAGCCCTGATCGACGGCAATGAGAGTGCCGTCAGGCGAAAAACCAAGCCCAAAGGGGTTCCTCAATCCCCATGCATACACTTCAGCATTATCCCCGTCCTGGGCAACCCTGTAGACTACTCCTCCGGCCTTGGATTTCCCGGAAATGTGTTGACCGGGCGTTGATTGGGTTCCAAAGGGCAAGAATGCTCCGGTCACGGCATTGTCGAAAGGATTTGCGGTCCTGGGATCCCGCGAAGTGAAGTTCATTCCGGCAAGCACAATGTCTTCCCCGGGTACATCGTGCATTTCCGGGAAAGCAGATACCCATCCTCTCCGGAAGTTGTCTTCACCTACAACACCTGAGTTTGTGACGGTCCCATGCCCAACATAGAGCGAGCCGTCAGGCCCGAAAGCAAGCTCCCCGGTGAAGTGATCCCCGAAGGGCAAGCCTTGGAGCAGATCCGTGCGTCTTGCGTTCCCTTCGTGAACAGGGGAAGATGGCGTTTGGTGCTCTGCCGCCCGGGCACTCGCAGCACCGTTTATGACTTCTATCGCTGATACGCAGTCTCTGTGGGCAACGTAGAACATCCCGTCCCGTATCTTCACATCGGTGACCGGAGAGTTCAGCCCGTCAACCACCACTTCGTGTACGTCGGGGCCGACGCGCACGATCCTTCCGACCACGTCCCCTGCTTGGCCCGCTAAAGCAGCTATGCTTGGTATGCCTCCGTCTGCGGGTACCGCCGCCTCGGAAACGTACATTACCCCCGATTCATCCCAGGCCACCCCAGTGGGGAACGTCAAACCTGTTATATACCGTTCAATCCTATACCCGGGAGGCAGGATTACCTCTGTAATCCCTTCTGCTTCAGTCTTGGCCGTGGCGAAGTACAAGAGGCACACAGCAGCAAAGGTTACCCCCAAGACCGTCAGGAATGCTTTCCTACTCATGTGAAATCCGTCCTTTCCCTTGCCTCTCCGCAGGCGCCCGGACCGTGTCTTGAGCTCCCACCTCCGTGAGCTCCGGCGGAGTCCCGGGCTCCAACCGTGGAGTTCAATTCCTCCGGTTATTATTTGAGTCTTAGGCGCTTCCTAAACTCATTGGGAGGGCACGGGCGCAGATACATCGCGGATGTATGAGAGTAGTCAGGTGTACAAGAACAATCGGCTGACCCGGTGGTGCTGACCGGGCATGTAGTCATGCATAACGGATGCATAGGGTATATGGTACTTCCCCATGCCAAGGAGTCTTCGCGACGCCCGAAGACAATGCATAAGGCAGCCAGTACACAGCAATGGCAAGCAAGACAGAAGGTGGAACATGGCAAATTAATGCTCGGGGAACTTAGGGAAGAAGTGAGGGTTTAATGGTGGGGACTACAGGGTTTGAACCTGTGGCCTTTCGGATGTGAACCGAACGCTCTACCGCTGAGCTAAGTCCCCACTTCAAACTGCCTTCGCACGAGACAGTATACCAAAATATCGTCCGACAAGCAATCGGATCTCTTCCAAGTGCCATCGGCCAGGAGTCGCTAAGGCCTCCCTCAGAACGGTATACCGGACGCACGGTTCCCCTCAATATCTCACAAGCCAAACGGTTCCAATGCCCTTTCGAGTATCCCTTTGGTATATGCAATAGCCATCCCGTAGTTCGTAATCGGAACCCCTGCAGACTCGGCAGCCTCTATCCTCGTCAGCATAGCCCGGCGGTTGAGCATGCATCCTCCGCAATGGATTATCACCTTGTACTCGCTGAGGTCTGCCGGATAATCTGTCCCCCTTTGCCAGGAGAAATCCAGAGGGCCTCCGACCGTCTCCTGGAGCCACCTTGGAATCTTGACCGTACCGATATCGTCGGCAATGGGGTGATGGGTGCAGGCTTCTGCAATAAGCACTTTGTCATGGGGTTTTAGATCTGCCAGTGCCCTGGCGCCCCTGGCAAGTTGGGCAAGATCTCCTTTGTACCGGGCAAACAGGATGGAGAACGACGTTAGGGGGATGCTTGCCGGCAGTATCTCGTTCACTTCCTCAAACACCTGGGAATCAGTTATGACCAGGGCGGGAGGCCGTTTGGAGTTAGCCAGGGCATCTGGGAGATTTCCCGTCTTCACCATGACGGCAGTGCATTCGTGGTCAAGCAGGTCCCTGATTACCTGGACCTGGGGTAGGATTAGCCTGCCCTTGGGAGCCTGCAAATCCAGGGGGACAACGAGAAAAGCAGTGTCTCCGGGGCTAAGCAGGTCACCCACGATTGCAGGTTCTGCATCGCCGAAGGTGTGCTTGATGATCCGGCACAGACACGCGGTGAGTTCCCGGATCCCCTGGCCTGTGACGGCGCTCACTCCCAAGACCACCGGCGGAGACTCGGCTTTTGCGCTGCCGGCTGATCCTTTGCCCCCTGCCTTTGCAGGGTGTGCAGAACCCCCTGAGCCAGATTGGCTGAAAGCGGCTTTCACTTGGGACCGCACTCCATCCAAGGGAGATCTGCCGGCCCAAGTATCCTGCTTCGTAACCGCAGTCACCACCGGCATGGACCTGGAAATCACTTCCTTGATCAGAGTCTCCTCAGGCTCCCCAAAGCCTTCGAAAGGATCAATCACAAGCACAGCAACATCCGTGCTCCCAAGTATCTTCAGAGCCCGTTCGGCCCTGGCCTGTCCCAGCCCTCCCACATCGTCTATGCCTGGCGTATCTATGAAAACCACGGGGCCTGCTCCCGGAAGCTCCATGGACTTGTACACAGGGTCGGTTGTGGTGCCGGGGGTGTCGGAAACCAAGGCCGTGTCCTGGCCTGTGATTGCGTTTATCAAACTGGATTTCCCGGCATTCCGTCTCCCGAAGATGCCTATGTGGACCCGGTTGGCCCTGGGAGTCTTGCTTAAACTCATTCTGATCCTCCTCCTCACTGTTCACAGCGCCGCCCATACCGTCGGGAAGCTTTTCTCTCAACGAGGCTTGTGCCAACCATAGAGGGTTCGCCCCCCGGTTCATTCGGTCGCCAGTTCTGCTGCCATTTCTTCCGCAAGCTCAATCAGAAGTACAAGTCCCGTTCCCCTGCCCTGATCCTTTCGAGCCTGCGAACGCATTCGTTTCTGAGGGCTTCGTTGTCGATCTCCATGAGCGCCTTCTCAATCGCCGGGAGTGCCCTTTCCATGGTGTCAGGGGATGCATAGTCGCACAGGTACTCCTGGAAGGTGAGGAGGGCGTTGGGTTGGCACATCTCGTGGATATGAGCGTTCTTGGCAAGGTCCATGAAACTCTCACCCGTCCTGCCCGTACGGTAGCAGGCAGTGCAGAAGCTGGGGATGTACCCATCCGGAAGCAGGTCGCGGATGATCTCATCCAGGCTTCTGTGGTCGCCCACTTCAAATTGGGGGGTATCCGAATGGTCTTCTCTTGCTTTCCCCTCGCTGTACTCGCCCACACCCACCATTGACCCTGCGCTTATCTGCGAAATGCCGAGAGCGATTACTTCTTCGCGGGACACCGGTTCCTCCCTGGTTGACAGAATCATGCCTGTATACGGTACGGCCAATCGCAGGGATGCTACGATTCGCTTGAACTCATCATCGCCCACAAGGTGGGGGAAGTTGTCAAGGGAGATGCCACACGCCGCGCGCAACCGCGGGAAGGAGATGGTGTGAGGCCCTACCCCATACGTCTTATCCAGGTATTGAGCATGCATCAATAAGGCCACGGTTTCGAACCGCCAGTCGCAAAGCCCGTACAGGACCCCAAGCCCCACATCGTCAATGCCTGCGGCAAATGCCCTGTCCATGGCGGTTGCATGCCAGTCGTAATCCGCCTTGGGTCCTGAGTGCATTCTCTTGTACGTGTCTCGGTGATAGGTTTCCTGGAAGAGCACGTAAGTGCCAATACCTGCGTCTTTGAGCATCTTGTACTCATCGACGGTGGTCGCCGCTATGTTGACGTTAATCCGCCTTATACAGGCATTGCCTGAAGTGGTGGCATATATCTGCTTCATGGCATCCACGATGTAATCGATGGGGCAGTGCACCGGGTCTTCCCCTGCCTCAAGGGCAATGCGCTTGTGCCCCATGTCAAGGATGACCTTGACTTCTTGGCTGATTTCCTCCATAGTCAGGCGACGCCTGGGAAAGCGGTTGCCGGCTCTATACCCGCAATACCGGCAGTTGTTCACACAGTAGTTGCACACGTAAAGAGGGGCAAACAAAACCAGCCGCTTGCCGTATATGTGCTCTTTGATCTTCCGCGCGGCGTTATAGATCTCATGCTCAAGCTCCGGGTCGTCAACCCATAGCAAAGCTGCGAGTTCCTCAAGATCCAGCCCTTTGAGCTCAAGGGACTTGGACACCACATCCCTTACGGCAGAAGGGCTGTACCGTTTGCCCGCCTCCAGTACCTCCACGATTCTTGCCTCATCTATGAAAGTTGCTACTTGACGCTCGGCCTTCACAACGGACACTCCTCTCTTTCTTATCTAACCTTCCATGGCTAAACCTCAGACAAGTCCCATTGGGTCACGACCGGTGCCGGGCACCTTCCGCCTGCAAACCGGAGCTTCGGGCTGTCTCCCCTGCCGGGATCGATGTACATGCCCAACACCTCAACCATAGCCTTTGCCCTTCTTACGGCACCTGCCACCTCTCCCCCGTCCGACCCGGCTTTGCCCGGGTATATCTCATACGACTCCCTGAAGGTTTTTGGGGTTACGTCAGGCATGATCACGTTGGCGCCGCAGGTAAGGGCCAGGGTCCTCGGATCGCTCCAAACGCCGGCGCAACTTCCATCGGCCGGATCTTGGTGCCTCGATCCGGCGGTGCTTCCAATCCTCTCACGGACATAAGGGGCGGCCCAATGAACCCAGGCCCGCGAATCCTTCCCTATTACCCCCAAGGCAGTTGTCGCAGGGATATGGGCTAAAGGCACCAGCAGGCGCGACAAGGCCACAGCCCGCAGAGTATCCCTGATTAGCCCCAAAGGATCAGCTTGGCCCCCGGGGACATGCGTTCCCAAGGGCGTATCGGGATGGGGGATGAACGGCCCTATGCTGACCATCTCCGGGTCGATCTCGTGGAGGAGGGACAAGTCACGGATGACTATGTCCCTCGTCTGTCCCGGCAGCCCGAGGATGATCCCTGTTCCCACCTGGTATCCCAGCTTCCTCAGGCACATGAGGCACTCCAGCCGCTCGTCCAAGGTAGTGGTGGGTTTGAGCTCCCCGAACAAGTCAGGGTCAGAAGTTTCAAACTTGAGCAGGTACCTGTCGGCACCTGCCTTTCTCCACAGTTCGTAATCTTCATAGGGCCTCTGACCCACGCTGAGGGTCACGGCAGGCCCCATCCGCTTTATGGATTCCACTGCATATGCAATGGCGTCCGCGGGGTAGCCGGGGTCTTCACCTGACTGGAGCACAAACGTGCCGAATCTGTGTACTTCCAGTGCCCGTACCGCCGCCTCCACGATCTGCTCCGGGGACATCCTGTACCTGCGCAGTTTGGCGTTACTTCTCCTGAGGCCGCAGAAAAGGCAATCCTGACGGCAGTAGTTGGAGAACTCGATGATGCCCCTCACTTGGACCGAGCGCCCTAGATTGTCTAGCCTGGCATTGTGGGCGGTGTGGAACAGGCTGAACTCCTCTTCCGGAGTTTGGGGCGACAAGACCGCATCTATTTCATCTGGTTCGGCGGAACGCCCCCGGGCGATCCTTCCCAGCGCTTCTTGATAGTCTCCCTGTATGCCTGTGCTCTTGCTCTCTTTGGCGGTTGTCATCGGCCTCACTCCGCTGTTTTGACTGTCTCCTTGTGACTCTAAACCCATGCTCAAACCCGCTACACCGTGATGGCCGTTCGCACTTTCACTCCGGGGATGCTTCCAAGTTTTCCGGTCATAGCCCCAAGGGTGTCCGTATCCCCGTCTACGATCAAAGCAATAACCGAAATACCCCTTTCCCTGTAAGGGATACCCATCCGCCCGATGATAATGTGGGCGTAGTCGCTGAGAACCCGGTTCACCCGGGGCGCTGTTTTCAACCGCTGGGTAACCGCAATCCCCACTACCGCAATTCTCCTGGCGTCGGCTTCTGCTTGGCGCCCTTCAGCTCCGGCAACTGACTCCTTATCCCTGCTCATCTTCACCCTCCTTAAGCCAAAACGGTCAAAGCCCGTCGCGAGGACGGGCTTTGACCGGAGGTTCAATCAGTATCCGTTATCAGCAAAACACCTACGAATATCTCCTAGAACGAAGCTTACCCAAGCTCCGTTAGGCTTCCGCATCAACATCCCTCAAGTTCAGGGACTTGGCCCCTCCCCGCAGGAACACACCCTGTTCAATTTTCAATGTGTGAACGCTATCACAATCTCTTACATTATACCCGAACCGGCTTCACCTGCCAACGGGAAAAGGCAGAATTCATCCCTCGGATGTTTGAGCCTCTTCCTTACCTTCCTCTTGGGCGACCTCACCTTTGTCCGCGTCGCCGTCTTCATCCCTGGTCTTGAGCTTCTTCGGCATTAGCAGGTTGACCTTGGATATCATCTCCGGGAGCCT
The DNA here is from genome assembly GCA_012512325.1 of Candidatus Fermentithermobacillaceae bacterium. Lineage (GTDB taxonomy): Bacteria > Bacillota > Sulfobacillia > Fermentithermobacillales > Fermentithermobacillaceae > DTU015. Next base: position 18,022 of record JAAZEL010000075.1, read on the forward strand.
TTCGATGAGCTTGTCGGCAATACCCCGGCCTTCAAAAGTGAAGACCTGCACGTCTCCGTCGTCTTTCACTGCGACTATGGCCAAAGGCCTGAGTACAGCGCCTCCGCCTGAACCTGCGCCTGCATTCAAGTCTTTTTCGCCCTTGTTCTGGCCGCTGCCCGAGCCAAAACCGAAGGACACCGACTGAATGGGGATCAAGGTGACTTTGCCTGCAACCATAGGATTTCCAAACACGGTCCTGGTTGAGATAAACTTCTCAAGTTGATCGCCCAGCGCCTCAATTGAGTTTACATGTTCCATTGTCCCGCCTCCCCTTTGTGTTTATATGATCCATACGCACCTGAGATTGGCAAGTCACGACGGACTCTTGCGGCGCCTTCGCCACCATAGCTTCCTGATCTCAGGGGCAAGCATGAAGCAAGCTCCGATGAAGAGGAAGTGCCACGGTATCATCCACACAGAACCACGACCCCGTGCAGCCATCCTCTGACCCTCGAAGTTGGGGTGAAGCCGAAGCCCGCTTATGCCCAGCGCGCCAGTGGCTGCCGAAAACATACCGAAAACCACAGCTGTATGATAGGGATCGAACAACCCCAACTCGATGTCCAGGTCCATCTGCACATGAAATATCCGAAACAGCGATTTCAGAAAACCCATTACCCTGGCCCTTACCGCCGGAGACAGGTATTGCTTGATTTCCCTGAGATCGATCCTCCTGCCCTTCCGGGCCTTGCCCTCTCTTGGTTTCTCAGGTTTGGGCTCCACCGGTTTATCTACCTGCTTGCCCTGCTTGTTCCGGTCCGCCTTGCCCGTCTTAGGTTCGCCCGGTTCTTCAAGGGCGTCTGCTTCGCCTGACTCGCGGGGTTCGCCTGAGCCCTTATTCTCTGAGCCCCCGTGGTTGCCGGGCCTACTCAAGTGCCTCTTGATCCCTGCAAGCCGCAATTCGGGACCGGTTGAACCCGACATGGACACAATAACCAAGCCCAAGAGGGCCCTACACTTGACCTCAAAAGAGCCATCGTAGAGGAACAAGCCGATGTTGTCCAAGTCCTCTTCATCCAGCAGGTCCAGGGCTTGTTCCAGATTGCTCTCAATCGTCAGAGCGCAAGCAGCCGTGAGTGAAACAGGCAAGGCCAGAATGATTGCAATGGCAAGGAGAATTATAGCAATCAGCCAGCCGATATATTTCAGGGCCAGGATGAGAATTGCCATGGTGTCGTCTCGCCAAACCTCCCCTTAGCTTTGCCCGTCTGATGCCACCTTGCGGAGCTTGCTTTGTAGAGCCACGAGTGGTTTCATCAGTCCTGCCATGCGGTCCGTCACGCCTGCCAAGCCTAGTGGTCAGTTCTACCACACACAGAGGTTTTCCTTTATGTTGGCCGGTTTACAGGGTCCCTTCGCTCCCACTTGCTCCGTGACAACTGTTCCGCTGCATCGTCAGAGATCGCGCGGCCTGCCGGCAACCCCATGGGGCTTCGAACCTTGAGCAAGTAGTAAGCAGGATAAGCGCCGGAACCCGGAGAATCCCCAACAGCGTGAAGCATTATCACAAGATCATGAGGTGTTGACCTAGCAATGGCATTATCCCAAACAGCAACACATGTATTCCAAGAGAGCGTCGCTACATCCAATCAAGCATCAAGAACATCCCGGGGCGCATCCGTGGACCCAAGGCAAGAACCCTTCCATGCAGTGCTGTTCGACCTGGACGGTACCTTGCTCGACACAACCCAAGCCATATACGAATCCCTTCGGCACACTATAAGGCACTTCACCGGCAGAAGGCCCGAGGACCAGGAGCTGCACCCATACATGGGACGCCCGTTGACGGAGCAGATGTCCTTGCTTCTTCCGGGCATGGAAGCCCAAGCCGTTCAAATATACGAGGCGCATAATCTGGCGATTCACAAAGACTACGTGAGACCGTTTCCCGGAGCCGTGGACGTCTTGCATACGCTGAAAGCCCACGGGATCAAGATCGCGCTGGTAACTTCGAAAAAACGGAAAAACGCGCTGGTGGGGCTGGAGATCGCAGGTATCACCCACGTGTTTGACGCCGCAGTGTTTTGCGATGATGTGACGGAACACAAGCCGCACCCGGCCCCTGTCCTCAAGGCACTGGAGCTGCTCGGATATATCCAAGATGGCGCAAACCCGAAACCCGCATTCCCATTCAGGGTCCTCATGGTCGGCGACAGCCCCTGGGATGTAGTTTCAGCCAAGCACGCCGAACGACTACTTAGGGACGGAGCAAACACCACAATCCCTTCAGGCACGAGCCCTGCCGTTGCCATTATAAGAACCGCGGGCGTCACCTATGGGGCTTTCCCAAAAGAAGCTATAGAGGCGGAGCATCCTGACTACATTCTGGACAGCATATCCCAGGTTATTGCCTTGTGCGGGCTGGAGATGAAACCTTGCGACCTTGCAGGCGCGGCACATGAGACCCAGACGACAGGTATAGCACAGCAGGGCAACGCAGGCATGGCACAGCAGACCCGGCGACGTAGGCATAGCACAGCACACCCAGCAACGTAGGCATGGCACTGCAGACCACCGTAGGCGTAGCACTGTAGACACAAGCACGGCAAATATGAGTCACGCCCGTACCAAGGCCGGAATTCCAGGGGCTTGAGTGCAACAGTCTGGAGATTAGCCGTAAAGGCGCACAGAAGGGATGGATTGCAGTGGCACATACATGTGAAGTACGGGTCCCTGATCCGCCAAACACTCCTAAGCGAGTTGTGGTTGACACAGTCCACGGTGTCAAGATTGAGGACCCCTACCGTTGGCTTGAAGACGGCCTGTCCGCCGAAGTGCGGGAATGGACCCACGCTCAGAATGCAAGGACAAATGCTGTATTCCGACAGCTTCCTGAACGCCGGCAGATGGCTCAACGCTTGTTGCAGCTGATGTCCCGGGACATGGTGGGCTCGCCGGTGCTCCGGGGCGGCAAACTGTTTTTCACCAAGCGGATACATGGCAAGAACCAACCGGTTCTCATGGTCATGGAGCCTCCACATCTCCAAGATGCCAAGAGCAGCCCTCGGGTGTTGGTGGACCCAAACCGAGCAAGCGCCGAAGGAATAGTGGCACTTGACTGGTGGCATCCGTCTCCCGACGGGTCAATGCTGGCGTACGGGCTATCAGAAAGGGGAGACGAATGGAGCGTCCTCCACATCCTGGACGTGGCAACAGGTGAGCTGCTCCCCGAGACCATTGAGAGAGCCAGGTACGCGGGAGTCACGTGGAAGCCCGACAACCAGGGATTCTATTACGGAAAATATCCCAAACCAGGTGAAGTGCCGCCAGGAGAAGAGAACTACAACCGGCACATCTTCTTTCACAAGTTGGGAACGGACCCGGAAAACGACCCCAAGGTGTTCGGAGAGGGCCGACCCAAGGAACAATCCTACGGCACATCCCTTTCAAACGACGGCAAGTACCTGCTGCTCACCGTAAGCCACGGCTGGAACAGCACCGACCTCTTTTTCAGGAGGGAGGACATCCCCGGAGCTGAGTTTATTCCCATAGTTGAAGGTGAAGATGCCAGCTTTTACGGCCGTATCATCGGCGAAACGCTGTATATGGCCACAAACCTCGAAGCTCCCAAGTACATGGTGGTTGCGGTTGACCTCAATAATCCTGCTATGGAAAACTGGAAAACTATCATACCCGAGTCCGACGACATGACCATCGACAGGATAGAGTTTGCAAAAGGCCACATAATCATATCCGGATTGAGACACGCCGTGTCCCACATGCATATCTACACCCTTGACTGGAAGCATGTGAGGGAGGTGCCCCTGCCCACCCTCGGAACCGTCACAGGGATAACCGCGAGCCTGGACAGCAGTACCTTCTACTTCCGATTTGAGTCGTTCCTAATACCGCCTGCAATTTACCGTTTCGGCATTGACAGGGATGAAACACCTGAGGTTGTACTGGAAAGCGCCACAGGGGTGGATCCGGGGTTGGCCTCGTTAGAGCAGGTGTTCTACCATTCCAAGGACGGAACCAGGGTACCCATGTTCATCGTCAAGCGCCGCGGATTGGATCTTTCAGAAAAACAGCCTGTCCCCACAGTGCTTTCAGGGTATGGCGGCTTCAACATAAGCAGAACCCCTGAGTATTCGCCGGCGATCCTCCCGTGGATTGAAGCCGGCGGAATCTACGCCTCTGCCAACTTGCGAGGAGGCAGCGAGTACGGGGAAGACTGGCACAGGGCAGGTATGCTCGGGAACAAACAAAATGTGTTCGACGACTTCATATACGCCGGCAAATACCTGATAGAAAAAGGATATACAGACGCTGAACACCTGGGTATATTGGGACGCAGCAACGGCGGTTTGCTTGTAGGAGCCGCCCTCACCCAGCGCCCGGACTTGTTCCGAGCGGTTGCTTGCGGTGTGCCCCTGCTTGATATGGTGCGATACCACAAGTTCCTCATAGCATATCTGTGGTGTTCGGAATACGGGGATCCGGATGATCCCCAAGCGTTTAAGTGGCTCTACGCATATTCCCCGTACCATAATGTCAAGGAAAACGTGTCATATCCTGCCACATACATTTACACCGCTGAATCAGATACCAGGGTGGATCCCATGCATGCGCGCAAGATGACTGCGTTGCTCCAGGATGCATCTTCGAGGACTCCGTCCAAAGGCCCTATACTCTTGACTGTGGAAGCCGATGCCGGCCACGGTGTAGGCAAACCTCTGCACAAAGTGGTTGACGAGCAGGCTAATATCTGGGGATTCTTTGCGTGGCAGCTTGGTCTGGAACTTGGGCAACACGCCCATGGGCTTTGAGTTGAGACCCGCCGGCTGAACCGCTCCATGTTAGAAGATAACCGAAAGAAGCTTCAGCCAACCTGAAGCTTCTTGCTTGATCTTTTGGATGTCCAAACATCCGAGCAAGGCTTCCAAGAAGCAAGGTTTCATATTAGCTACGCTTCCAACAACTTGCTATGCCATAGCCTGGCTGCACCATTCGTTCCTGGTTATCTTCATCAAGATAAGGTGTTTTGAAACGCCGGGGACCGTACTTCTCTCAGGGGAGAACTTGATGCGCCCTACAGGCCTAAATCTTGCCTTGGCGTAGCATCTCCTAGCCCTGTAGTTTTCCTTGTCTACCCTGAGATAGATGGTGTCAATCGAATACGTCTCAAAAACCCACCTGGTAAAGGTAACCACAGCGTCCGTGCCCAAGCCCTTGTTCCAGTGATCCTTCTCGCCTATGACCACCCTCAATTCCCCTGTATGTAATCTCCAGCATATGTTTAGGATCTCAATCTCGCCGATGAGTTCGCCCTCCAACGTCTCGATCACAAAAGTTCTCTTGTCAGCGGGGGGCTTGTCCAGATACCAGTTCCTGGCTTCCGCCCTGCATGAGAACTTCTTTCCGGCCCACCTTGAGACCTCCTCGTCCCCATCCCATTCCAGCAATTTCGCCAGGTCGCCCTCGGTAACCGCCCGCAAGCGGACCATGGCGCCTGTCAGTACAATGTCCGGATATCTGTTTTTTCCCAAAACAACTCCCCCAAGAAATAAGGGGCCACCTCCCTTCGATGCCGCCGGACAGCAAATTCGCACCTAGAGCGGCATTCCTGCGACTTAGTGAGTTTCGACATGCCATGCTTATTACCTTCCTGTTCAGAGGTGCAATTCCGGGAAGGGATAACATTAGCTTCCTATGGAAGGCAGTTGCTGGAATCCTGAACTCGGCGAACCGGCATTCGCACACCTCAGGTAAGACTAGCTTCCCGTGCCAGGCAGTTAGTGGAATGCATGCCCCTTGCGTTTGAAATCAAAATATGACCCTTGCAGGCACGCTACACCGCCTGCAAGGGTCAGCTACCGCTTACCGGACTGTTCAGCCGAATTCTGATGCCCAGGGCTTCACCATGCCCATGGGTCTAGCTTACATGATTTACCGCCACGTCTTGGCTCTGCTTCAAGTCCCCGAGACAAGCAAATGCCTCAAGTTCCCCGTTATCAACATCGGCCAAGGCTATGGCGAGTACCTGGTCCATGTGGGATACCATTTCAACGTCGATGTCTTCGCGCACGTTGGAGGGGATATCCTCCAGATCCTTCTTGTTGTCCAGAGGCAGTATCACCTTGGACACGCCCGCCCTGTGGGCAGCCAACACCTTTTCTTTGACTCCGCCTACAGGCAGCACCCGCCCCCTCAAAGTTATCTCCCCTGTCATGGCCAGGTCGTGTCTGACCGGCTTGCCCGTGAGGGCAGACGCAATAGCGCATGCCATGGTTATGCCTGCGGACGGCCCATCTTTGGGGATGGCTCCTTCAGGTATGTGGACGTGGATGTCCACTGCCTCGTAGAAATCCGGCTCCAACCCAAGGTCCGCGCTCCTGGATCTCAGGTAGCTCAGGGCCGCCTGGGCTGATTCCTTCATGACGTCTCCCAGCTGCCCAGTCAGGGTGAGTTTGCCTTTACCCTTAACCACGCTCACTTCGCAGGGCATCACGTCGCCGCCGAACTCGGTGACTGCCAGGGCAAGGGAAACACCCACCTGGTCTTCCTTTTCGGTTTGCCCGTGCCTGAACTTGGGGATGCCCAGATACTTGCTGACGTTCTTAGCTGTAACCACAGCCCGCTTCTTGTTCCCTGCAACCACGTCCTTGGCGGTCTTCCTACAGATGGTTGCAATCTGCCTTTCCAGGTTCCTCACCCCGGCTTCGCGGGTATATGACCGGATAATCTCCTTGAGCGCATCCCTGCGTATGGTAAGGTTTGCCGGGGTCAGCCCATGTTCCTTAAGCATCTTGGGAACCAGGAACTGGCTTCCAATCTCGATCTTCTCTTCTTCAGTGTACCCAGGCAGGTTAATCACTTCCATCCTGTCCAGAAGCGGCCTGGGGATGGTATGGCTCGAGTTGGCCGTAGTGATGAACATCACCTTGGACAGATCAAAGGGGATCTCGAGATAATGATCTGAGAATTGATGGTTCTGCTCGGGGTCCAGCACTTCCAGCAGGGCCGCCGCTGGATCGCCCCTGAAATCAGACGCCAGCTTATCTATCTCATCCATGAGAAACACCGGGTTCTTGGAACCTGCGTTTCTTAGCCCCTGGATGATCCGCCCCGGGAGCGCCCCGATATAAGTGCGCCTGTGACCCATTATCTCGGCTTCATCCCTCACTCCGCCAAGGGATATCCTGACGAACTTGCGCCCCAATGCCCTTGCTATGGACTTGCCCAATGAAGTCTTCCCCACTCCCGGAGGGCCTACAAAGCACAGAATAGGCCCCTTGGGCTTGCCTACCAGTTTGCGGATGGCCAGATACTCCAGTATCCGTTCCTTAGGCTCGTCAAGCCCGTGATGATCCTCATCCAGGATTTCCTTGGCGCGCTCAATGTCTATCGTATCCTCGGTCATTACATTCCAGGGCAGAGAAACCAGCCAATCCAGGTACGTCCTTACCACTACCGCTTCAGCAGAAGCCTGGGGCATCTTCTCCAAACGGGCAACTTCCCTCAAAGCACGTTCTTTTGCGTCATCGGGAAGGCCGGCTCGCTCGATCTTGTCCCTGAATTCCTCAGTTTCGCTCGGGCCGTCGCCTCTGTCTCCCAGTTCTCTCTGGATGGCCTTCATTTGTTCCCGCAGCCAGTACTCTTTCTGGCTCCTTTCAATCTGCCTGCGCACACGCAGGTTGATCCGCTTCTCCAAACCTGCGAGTTCTATCTCCCTGGTAAGGATGTCCAGAATCCTTTCAGACCGCTCGATTATGGAAACCGTCTCCAGCAATTCTTGCTTTTCGGAAATGGCGATGGGTATCTGGCTTGCAATGGTATCGCACAGACGGCCTGCTTCACCGATCCCTGTGATCGAAATAAGGGTCTCGGCCGGCACGTTTCTGGTAACTCCCACGTATTCCTCATACTGTTCCATGAGGCTCTTGACCAAAATCCGGTTTTCCTCCATCCCCGGATGCCTCTCCGGCAGGTCTTCCACAGTAACCATGTACGCCGGTTCTGAAGCAATATACGAGGAAACCTTTATGCGCCTGGTCCCCTCGACGACTATCCGGAAGTTACCCGAGGCCGTCTTGGCAACCTCCTTGATAACTCCCAGAGTACCCACGGTATATATGTGTTCAGGCAAGGGATCAGCAATATCAGTGCTCTTCTGCGCGCACATGACCAGCTCCATCCCTGAAGCCCTGGCGATGTCCACAGTTTTGACCGATTTTGGCCGTCCAACCTCTAGGGAAATGGTTATGCCCGGAAACACTAACACATTTCTTAGCGGCAAAAGCGGGTAGGACCTCCGTTCCACGTCTCTTGCTTCACTCACTTTTGACCACCTCCCGCATTATCCTCATTATCCCGTCACATCATATTGCCTCGGTAAAAGGCTGAGTGACACAGTCCAAACGTATTTCTGGCATTCTTCCGTATTCTCTTTACAGCAACAGAAGTCCTTCAATTGCCCGTGTCAAAATTGGGAATGCCTACCAGTTTATTCGTCCGCTTGTGTATTACCCATTCAGTCACTGGATTTTCCTGTGTTCTTCAACTGCCGCTGCACAATGCCGGCCGAGCCGGCCCAACATCCGCCCATGCTTGTCCTCGGTCAGCCTGCAACAACTTCTTCCATAGATGATGACTCGGGAGTATTATCGAGCAGCCGGGGTTGCTTCTGTAACGGATGCCGTGCAGTTTCCGCCAGGTTACTGAATCGTTACCGTTTTGTTACTGTACTACGTATATAGTAGTTTAACCCAAACCTGAAGGGATGGCCATAGCGGGGTTGGAAAACACCAGTTCGATACATTGGACCAGAGACCTTACGGGCACCACCTGGATGCTCCGTTCCACATATCTTTCCTGCCAATTCGCCTCGGGGATGTATACACACCTAAGGCCTGCGTCTTCAGCGGCGCACAACTTCTGTTCAATCCCGCCCACAGCTCTGATTTCCCCGCGCACGGAGACCTCGCCTGAAAAACCTGAAAGCGCCGTGATGGGTGTTCCAGTGACCGTTGAACAGATGCTCATGGCTATGGCAAGCCCGGCTGAAGGGCCGTCTACAGGAGTTCCCCCGGGGAAATCCACATGCAGGTCGTAGTCGTGAACCCTAATGCCGGTATGGCAAGCAAGGGCTGTGATCACGTTTTCCACGGATGATGCTACCATGCTCTTTCTCTTGTAAGTATGCCCTGTTCTTCCAAGCTGCTCCTCTTCGATTACGCCTGTGACAGTCACCCGCCCCCTGGCTGTGTGCTGCGTTGGGATTGCCTGGCTTTCCACTTCGATCACCGTGGCAGTCCCGGGGCCGGACACGGCAAGTCCCAGGGCTAAGCCCGGAACAGGTAGCTTTGGCACTCTGATTTCAGGCTTCATGGAATAGCGCCCTTGGGACACGATCCATTCGGCATCCTGCAAAGTTATTGCTTTCCGGTTTTCCACGGCAACCAGGCCGGCTCCTAATTGCACGAAGTTAACCGCCTCTCTGCCGTTTTGAGCGTAGCGTTTGATCACTTCCAAAGCTTGCGGCTCAATGTCCACACCTGCCTTTTGAGCCGCGCCTTGGGCAACGAGTCCGATTTCTTCAGATGACAACGCCCGGAAAAATATCTCCAGGCAGCGGGAACGCAGGGCAGGCGGGATGTCCTCAGGCGAACTGGTGGTGGCTCCCACCAGCCGGAAATCTGCAGGAAGCCCGTTTTGGAAGATGTCGTGCACATACTCAGGGATATTCGGGTTGTCCCGTGAGTAGTATGCGCTCTCAAAAAACACCCGCCTGTCTTCTAATACCTTGAGGAGTTTCTGCATTTGAGCAGGGTGCAATTCCCCGATTTCGTCCAGGAACAAGATTCCCCCGTGGGCACGGGAAACCGCCCCGGGTTTGGGTCGGGGAACGCCTGCGATCCCGAGAGCCCCTGCTCCCTGGTAGATAGGGTCGTGGACTGAGCCTATCAAGGGATCTGCGATGCCTCTTTCGTCAAACCTCACGATGGTAGCATCCACCTCAACCATTACTGCATCGGATTTGAAAGGAGATGCAGGGTTTTTCTTGGCTTCCTCAAGCACCAGTCGAGCGGCTGCGGTCTTTCCCACTCCGGGAGGGCCGTACAGTATCACATGCTGAGGATTTGGCCCGCAAAGGGCGGCCCGAAGGGCCTTTATGCCTTCAGCCTGGCCTATCACTTCATCCAAGGTCCGGGGTCGGGTTCTTTCCGTCAAGGGTTCGCTGAGCCTTATTTGCCTGAGCTGTTTGAGCCGTTCCAGTTCCTTGCGGGATTCCTTCCCCATGACCGCATTCCGGCCTTCCTGTGATTTCAGGAGATTCCAAAGGTAAAGCCCCATGACTGCTGTGAAAACCAATTGAAGACAGACAAGCACACCTGAGTTCATGTTCCGCCCCTGATTGCCCAGCCGTTTGCTTGGCATTTGTCAATCGACTGTCAGCAGGTTTAGTATGGCCGGAGCAGGCTGACAAGATGTAGTAGACTCATAGGCGTTCACATGGTACACCCGCAGGGCCTCACGGTAGGGCCGGCAGTGCCCATAACAAGGCAACCCCGGCAGCCTCACAGTGAGCTGGTTGGGGCCCGGAACGAACCAACCCGGGCAACCCATAGTGATCTGATTGGGGCCCGGAAGGAACCAACCCCGGCACCTCTCACCGATCTGCCGGGGTTGGAAGCTTTTCGATCGTCTGCCCCGCGACGTCATAGGACACCCTGTCACATGGTGCTGCAGGCAAGACTTCAGGCAGTCTCTTCCTTTGGCCTCGACTTCCTATCCGCAGTAACCAGCACCGGCGACGCTTTGGACAGCACAACGTCCTTTGTAATCACGCACTTGGCGATTTCGGGCCGGGAAGGCAGATCGTACATGATCTCAAGCATCGTATCTTCGATCACTGCCCTGAGCCCTCTGGCACCTGTATTCCTGCGGCTGGCTTCGTGAGCTATTGCCCTGATCGCTTCGTCTTCGAATTCCAGGCTCACACCGTCCATCATGAACATCTTCTGGTACTGCTTTATCAAGGCATTCCTAGGCTCAACCAGTATCCTTACAAGGTCATCATCGCTCAGGGCATCCAGGGTTACTATTACAGGAACCCTGCCTACAAACTCAGGAATCAAGCCGTACTTGAGCAGATCCTGGGGTTCAATCTGCGCCAGAATCTCACCGATGGAAGTATCCCTGCGGGATCTGGGCACCGACGTAAACCCCATGACCTTCTGGCCTATACGGCTCTGGATGATCTTGTCTATCCCCTCAAAGGCGCCTCCGCAGATAAACAGTATATTGGCCGTATCCATCTGAATGAACTCCTGATGGGGATGCTTCCTGCCACCCAGAGGAGGCACGTTTGCCACGGTGCCCTCCAGGATCTTCAACAGAGCCTGCTGGACGCCTTCCCCGGAAACATCCCGGGTTATGGACGGATTCTCAGACTTGCGCGCTATCTTATCTATCTCATCGATGTAGATGATGCCCCGTTCCGCCCTTTCAATGTCATAGTCTGCAGCTTGAATGAGGCGCAACAGGATATTCTCCACATCCTCACCCACATACCCTGCTTCGGTAAGGGTAGTGGCATCGGCGATGGCAAACGGCACGTTGAGGAACTTGGCCAGACACTGCGCCAAGTACGTTTTCCCGCATCCGGTAGGGCCTAACATCACTATGTTGGCCTTCTGGAGCTCAATGTCGTCGTCGGCACCGCTCCCAAACCTGCTTATGCGCTTGTAGTGGTTGTAGACAGCCACTGACAGTATCTTCTTAGCCCTCTCTTGCCCAATCACATATTGGTCGAGGAAGGCTTTGATTTCCTTGGGCTTAGGAACGTCCTTCAGATCGTGTTCCGCCTCTTCGTTCAGTTCTTCTGCTATTATCTCGTTGCACAGTTCAATGCACTCGTTGCAAATATACACACCGGGGCCGGCGATAAGCCGGTTCACCTGGTCTTGATACTTACCGCAAAACGAGCACTTCAGACCCTTATGTTCCTCGTACTTGGACATCCTTTCACCCCAATTTTACTTAGCCGACTTGGACGACTTGGGATCGGGAAGGAGGATCTCGTCGACAAGGCCGTAAGCTTTGGACTCTTCCGCGTTCATCCAGTAATCCCTTTCAGTGTCCCTCTCGATTTTTTCAAGAGGCTGACCTGTATGTTTGGCCAACAATTGATTGATCCGCTCCTTGGTCCGGAGGATCTCCTTTGCCATTATCTGGACTTCAGTCGCCTGCCCCTGGACCCCGCCTAAAGGTTGGTGAATTAGGGTCTTGGCATTGGGCAAACAGAACCTGCGCCCGGGAGCCCCTCCGGCCAGGATTACCGCCGCTATGCTGGCAGCCAGCCCCACACATATTGTGGATACCGGCGGCTCAATATGCTGGATCGTATCGTAAATTGCCAATCCGGCGGTGACTGAACCCCCCGGTGAGTTGATATATATCGACACTTCCTTGTCAGGGTCTTCTGCCTGTAGGAACAACAACTGGGCCACCACAAGGTTAGCCATTTGATCGTCTACAGGAGCACCTACAAATACTATTCTATCCTTAAGGAGCCGCGAGTATATGTCATACGCTCTCTCGCCGCGTCCGGTCTGTTCGACAACCACAGGTACCAAGTAGTTCTTCACAAGTTGCACCCCCAATCTAAGGTTTCCCAATCAAATTCCCGCTAGCGCATTTTGAGAAATTTCAAATACTATTATACCACTACACGTAGAAGATTGACTGCCTCAGAGCCACTCCAAGGTAGTACTTCAAGTAGTGGCTACGCAAAAGGGAACCCGCAAGAGCTAAATGTCCCCTGTTTCAGGCTGTTCTGCTTCTGGCTGTTCCGCTTCAGGCTGTTCTGCTTCAGATGCAGTGTCTGCTTGGGTACACGCCTCGCATTGACAGTGGTCGTGATGGACCTCGGGCAAGGGGGTCCCCGCATTCTCCGCAGCCCTTGACGCTATCAGGTTCATGGCTTCCATGCGCCTGAGCTGGCCACGTATGTCGTCAAGCGCTCCTCTGATTTCCAACGTGGTCTTGACCGCCTTGGGATCCTGGTTCATTTCTGCGGCCAGCTCTTCCATCACTCTGTCAACCGTTTCTTCAGACACCTGGATATCTTCTTGATCAGCCAGGGCATCTAGCACCAGTTCTCGCTTCACATCATGCTCAGCCTGCTTGTTGAACTCAGCCTGGAGTTCATCCCATGACACCTGGTTTAGAGCCATGTAATCCTCGAGTTTTGTCCCCGCATTGGCAAGCCTGTTCATGAACCTTTCCATGAGGGTTCTGGCCCGCTGGTTCACCATAACCTCCGGGATTTCCAGCTGAGCGAGTTTGAACAGTTCTTCTTCAACCTTGTCGGAATGCTCTTCCCGGGCCATTCTCAACCGCATTTCCATGAGCTGTTCCTTTATGTCATTGCGCAGTTCGTCTGCTGAAGACTTGCCTACGTTGTTGGCTATCTCCTCGATATCCTCAGGAAGGTGTTTCTCGTACACTTCCTCGACTTCAACCTCAAACTCAACGGTCATGGCTTCCTCACCCTCCCTGGGAGGATAAGTAGCGGTGAAACGCTTCACTTCGCCCTTGTTCATACCAACAAGGGCCTCCCCCAGGCCCGGGATGAAGTTGTAATCACGTCCTACTTCCAGGTAATTGAGGTCCTGTTCGAACTCAACCTTGTTCGAATCCGGTGATTTCACATGGCAAGTGGCGTAGTGGCCCGCTTCCAAAGGCTTCTCTTCTTCCATAGGCCTCAATTCTGCCATACGCTGTTTCAGCATTTCGACTTGCCCGTCAACGTCTTCCTCAGAGACCGTAGGAGCGTCAAACGGGACCGAAATGGAGTTGTAGTCCCCCAGCTTGACTTCGGGCTTAACGTAGACTACTGCCTTGAACCACAAAGGCTCACCCTCAACGAAATGAATGTCAGCAAACTCGGGATCATCTACGGGAATAATATCTGTTTCTTCAACTGCCTTCATGTACTGCTGCGGCACAGCCTCGTTGACGGCTTCGTCAAACAGCTCAGCGCCGTAGTACCGCTGTACCAGGCTCCGCGGCGCTTTGCCCCGGCGGAAACCGGGAATGGTCACCCGCCGTACTAGTCTCCGGTATGCGCTTTTCAGGGCTTCTTCCACTACATCACTGGGACATTCGACCTCGAGCGCAATTCTGGAACCTTCAAGTTTCTCTGTAGTAACCTTCACAGTCTGGTCCTCCTTACACCTTCCACGGATAAACACATCTTTTCATCATCCACGAATCTATTCCATAACATCGACTGGACGCAAGTGTTCTACAAGCTTAAGTATCTTACCAGAAAACACTAATGCAAGGAATGGCAAGAACGCGCCGCCGGAACCCCAGAGACCAATTCTAAGGGATTTGAGTTGGAATTCGCCGGTTGTAAGGTGCACCTGGTCTCGATCTGAGCAGCCGATAGCCATACCTGGGTTGAAATTGGCCACTCATCCCGTAGATCTGGTCAGAGTTTGACCATATCGGTCTACAGGAAGGCACATAGTGGTTCCGATTTGACCAGTTCGGAGCCGGAATTGGTCAGAGATTGACCGCTTCACGGCGAAAACTGGTTCGGAATTGACCGGTTCCGATTCCTGGAGGCTCAGACCGGTCTCAAATTAGCCAATACCGAGTCTGATCTGGCTTTGGATTGGCCACTTCCAACCGAGACCTGGTTCAGAATTGACCAACAGAGCCCTCAGCCTTAACGGCAATGGTCTGGAATTGTCCAGTCCGGCTGGAGACCTGGTCCGAAATTGGCCACTTCCAAAGCAAACCTGATTCACAATTGACCAATGTTGCCGTTAGGCGCACCGGCAGTGGTCTGGAGTTGTCCAGTCAGGCTCAAGAGGTGGTCTGAAACTGGCCACTTCCAACCCAAACCCGGTTTAGAATCCACCAGTACAACCATCGACAGACCGGGAGTGGTTTGGAATTGCCCAGTTTGGCTCAAGACCTATGCAATCCATACTGTCTAAATGAGCCAGTGCTCACAGCAAGAAATCACTAACACAGGTCTTCGGCGGCCGAAATCAGGTCCACTATACTTCGCGCTTATAGGAGGCCTATACTGGTGCGAGGGAGGGGATTTGAACCC
>JAAZEL010000076.1 GCA_012512325.1 Candidatus Fermentithermobacillaceae bacterium
AAGTCGCCCCAGCAGATGTTCGGGGCAGTAGCCAAGACATATTACGCCAAGAAGATGGGCATAGATCCTGCTGACATGGTAGTGGTTTCCATCATGCCCTGCACTGCCAAGAAATTCGAATGCCAGCGGCCTGAGATGCGTGATTCCGGATACCAGGACGTTGACTATGTGCTCACCGTGAGGGAGCTTGCACGCATGATCAAACAGGCAGGCATCGACTTCGAAAGACTCCCCGAAGAGGACTACGACGATCCCTTGGGAATCTCCACAGGCGCCGGGGTTATCTTCGGGGCCACCGGCGGGGTAATGGAAGCGGCGGTCAGGACGGTATATGAGCTCTACACGGGCAAGTCCCTGGATAAGATAGACTTTGAAGATGTCCGGGGACTTGACGGGGTCAAAGCAGCTTCCATCGATCTCAACGGTGCAAGCTTGAAGGTGGCTGTGGCCCACGGCCTTGCCAACGCCAGGAAGCTCCTTGACTCCATCGTATCCGGTGAATCTGAATACCACTTCATCGAGATCATGACATGCCCTGGCGGCTGCATAGGCGGAGGCGGCCAGCCTATCCCCACTGATACGGAGACAAGGTTGGAGCGCATAGCCGCCATATATGAAGCCGACAGGAACATGCCCTTGCGCAAGTCCCACGAGAACCCGGCGGTCAAGGAACTGTACGATACTTTCTTGGGCAAACCTCTCAGTGAGAGGTCCCACCAGCTCCTGCATACCACCTACGTAAAGCGGCCGCGCCATGGTACCATGGTGTGCAAGGTCGAGCCGGAGGCGTGCGAAGAGCTGGACGAGGCTGCTGCAACGTCCACCGTGGCCGACGGGGACGGTTCCTGATGCCGGATAGAGACGGTGACGCCGGATTGAGCTAGGACACAGGGGCCTGGGCCGGTACCCAGGCCCTTTTCCTTGGTTTCATGTAGAAGGTGTGCAGCCTGTAGGGTGTCGACCAGGGCCCGATGTTGGGAGCTTGCACGTATTCCAAGGGAGTGGCTGTTGAATGTATAATGGGCGTGACATGACAGGAAGAGTGCCCGCTGTATCGTCAACGGCAGACGTAGCTGTAGCATGCATGACGGGAGATACATGACCCCGGGAGGAAAACGCAAGTATGCCGGTGGCCACAAAGAAGATCATCAAAGAAGTCCGTAGTCTGAAGCACAAGAAGTTTCGCGACGAAAAGCAAGCCTATTTTGCCGAAGGAATTGCCATAACCTTGAGTGCCCTTGAGAACAACGCTCCTGTGCGTTATGTGGTCTACAGCCCTGAACTGCTAAAGAGCGAAGTCGCCTACAGGGTCCTTTCCGAAGTCAAGCACCGCATTCCCTGCTACGAGGCCGGCGCTGAAGCCTTCCAAACGATATCAGGGCGTGATAATCCTGTAGGGCTGGGCGCGGTGGTGGGCTATCGCGACATCTCGCCTGAATCGCCTGAACTTCTCAAATGCAGCAAATTTGTCTGCCTTGACGGTGTGAAAAGCCCGGGCAACCTGGGTACTGTCATCCGCGCTGCCGATTGTCTGGGTTTCGGGGTGTTGATTTCCGGCGAATCTACGGATCACTACCATCCAGAGTGCGTGAAAGCCAGCATGGGTGCGTTGTACACCGTACCCGTGGCCAGGTTCGATACTGCGGACGGTTTGAAGCAATGGTGCGATAAGCACGGTGTATTTCTTGTAACCACGTCAAGCAGGGCAAGGGATGACATAACCAGGATAGCCGCTTACCCCAGGCCTGTGGCGGCGCTCCTGGGCTCTGAGGCCACGGGCCTTTCCCGGGATATACTGGAGTCAGGAGAGTCGCAGGTCAGGATCCCTATGTACGGGGCGTCTACTTCTTTGAACCTTGCAGTGGCCGCGGGCATCCTGATGTACGATATTGCGACCAAGCCGAGACGTAAGGTTGGAGGGTGAGCCCATGGGTGCTGATGAAAGGCGAAGGCGAATACTGGAAATTCTTGCCGCGTCTCCCGAGCCAGTGACAGGGGCGTCCCTTGCCTCCCGGCTGGGAGTCACCAGGCAGGTCATAGTGCAAGATATTGCACTTCTCAGGGCTCGGGGAGAGCCCATACTTGCCACACCCAAGGGATACACCATGTGGGACTTGCCAAGGAGCGCAGGGATTACCAGACTCATTGCGGTCAAGCACGATTTTGACCAAACCCGTGATGAACTGCTAACCATGGTGAACGCAGGGGTTGAAGTGATTGATGTCATCGTTGAGCATCCCGTGTACGGCCAGCTGACAGGCCAACTCTCTATCTCTACGCCCGAGGATGTAGAATGCTTTATGGAGACCATCGAAACCACACAATCAGGGCTTCTGTCTTCCCTTACAGACGGAATCCATCTTCATACAGTCAAGGCAGCCAATAAACAGCAGCTTGACCGGTTGGAAAAGATCCTGCAGCAAAAGGGATTTCTGCTTTCGGACTGAATCTCTGGCAAGCGTTATTGGCTTATAGCCATTCTGAGATCCGGGTCAAAAGGGATTTCTGCTGCCAGACTGAATGCACGGAGAACGCTTCGCGTGAACACCCTGTACAGGGCTTTATTGTTCTGAGGAGAATCTCTCTTGGGCTTGAGCCCACGACCGCCGGGTGATTTCTGTTATTTTCCGCCCATTCCAGGGAACCACTAATGAAACGCCTGTCTAAGGGTGTTACACTCCCTGAGTGTAATAAGGCCGAATCCCGCCCTAACACGCGGGTACGGGGGAACCATCGTTCTGGGTGAATCCGCTCAAGCAGCGGTAGGGCTGGCCCTTTCACCAAACCCGTAAGCTAACCTCGGAGGCCTGAGAGGGGGAAATAGGGATGCGTAGCAGAAGTGTTTACGCAGTACTGGCGTTGGTTATCGCGGTAAGTCTTGTAGGAGCGTTCCCGGCAACGGCTTTGGCGTACAGCCCGTGGGACACGAGTTACACCCATGATGAGCTGATGCTTATGGCCAGGCTGATCTACGCTGAAGCGGCCGGAGAGCCGTATGTGGGCAAGGTGGCAGTAGGCGCAGTGGTCCTGAACAGGGTCCGGAGCCCTCTGTTCCCGGACACCATTGCAGGGGTCATATACGAGCCGTGGCAGTTCTCCTGCGTGGGCAACTGGATGTTCAACTCATATCCGAACCAGGACTCGATCAGGGCTGCCAAAGATGCCCTGGCGGGCTGGGATCCCACAGGCGGAGCGCTGTACTACTTTAACTACCACATCGTCAGCAATCCGGTGCTGTGGGCAAAGCCGGCAGCGGCGGTAATAGGGAACCATCGGTTTACCTACTGAGTGGCTGGAGGGCAGCAGGAACAAGCTCCATCCCATGCTGAACGGAACGCAAACCTTACAGACCCGGAGCTGTGAACGCGGGTATCCAACCGGACAAGGCTGGAGAACTTAACCATGGCGCCGGCAAGGGGAACCCCATCCCCGCCGGCGTCCTATCTTCATGGGTCCTTCCCGCATTCGTCATTCGTTCTGCCGAGGTGATCGACGACGTTATCTCAGGCCGCATGCAGGGTGAAGGTATCACCGGTCGGTCCCACCACCGCGAACTTTCTGTGGACAATGCTCGTCTTCCATAAGTAGAATACTAACAGTGTGTTTCTCCCTGGAAGGAGAGGGTATGGATGCGTTTCCTGGACGAGCGAGGTAGGGTTTTAGGGAAGTTCAACATCGTTGACCTAGTAATCGTACTTGTCCTCGTTGCGGTGGGAACTTGGTTTGCCTATGCGAGGTTTGGGCGTGATCTGAAGGCTGAGATGGCGGCCAGAGAGCAGCCAATTGAGTACTGTATAGTAGTCATGGGAGTAAGACCCACAACTGCCGAGGCGCTCCAAAAGGGCGGCAAGGCCTTTGAGTTCAAGACCGGAGCAGAGATCGGCGCGATCAAAGACGTTACAGTTGAGCCTGCATATATCTGGACAGTCACAGACAAGGGTACATGGGTGCGCACACAGACCGACGAACGGGTTGATGCTTTCGTCTATTTGGAGGCCACTGCCCGAGTGGGCGAGAATGTCATAACCGTAAACGGGGTGGAAATAAGAGTAGGGGCAAGCATTGGATTTACCACCAAGTGGGCTCAAGCAAACGGCAACATTATGACTATGAACCTGCTTGGAGGCGAAATCGAGTAATGGTTTCAAGTACGGCCCAGGGAGTGACCACGGGAGTAACCCGGGAAGGTTGCCCCCTGTATCGTTCGAGCCACACCTACAGGTTGGCCTGGGGTTTCGGGAGGCGGTTGTCCCTTTGGGCACTCAGCGTGTTTGCTTGGGCCGACCGTTGCCTTGAGAATAGCCTTCTGTACCGTGGCACACTTAGCGTAGCCCACCGCCTGGAACCTATCTTTTCCAGCAGTCTTTTTGCGAAGTGGGTGTGGCCTTATGCAAAGATGGCCCTGGCACCTTACGGTCAGAAGGTGACGGTTGAGACCGCCCTGGGGCTGGTGTTGGCGCTCTGCTGCGTAGCCCCCACCGAATTGGTTATGCTGGCTTCCGCCGGCGTCCTGATACTTATGCTGTGGGATAAGTGCAGAGCAGCCCGACTGCAAGTCCGGCCCTCGCTGCAAGCTCCATCCTCAGTGCCAGTCCGATCCTCACCGTCAAGTAGATCCGCACTGCCAGTGCTGTCCAGTTTGAAATGGGTTTTTCCCCCATTCGGCATGTTGGTGTCCGTCGCGACTTTCCTCCTTTTCATCGTCGGAGCCACGGTTTCATCTGCTGTTCCTTCACTTAGCATATTCAACCTGGCCTTATGGCTCTTGTACTTTCTCATATTCCTGATGGCCGTGGATGCTTCATCCAGGGAACGGGCAGTGCAAGTGATCTGGCCGTTCCTCACAGGAGCAGCCTTTTCAGGCTTGGTAGGGGTTTACCAAATGCTCGCGGGTGGTTCGGTAATGCCCTCTCATTGGGTTGACCAGGCCTTTGAAGGTAACTTAGTTCGTGTTGTCGGTACATTCACTAACCCCATTTTTTTGGGGGAGATGATGGCGCTGGCGCTCCCGCTGACATTGGCATTGTTCCTGCTCAGGCAGGATTGGCAGGACCGGTTGGTACTCATAGGTTTCGCAGTGCTTCAGGCCCTGGGCTTACTCCTTAGCTCCACCCGGGGCGCCTGGCTGGGGTTCGCCGTGTCCTTCTGCGCGCTGGCGGTGCTTTACGACTGGAGAATGCTTCCCATAGGGGCGGCTTTGGGCGCCTCGGGCCTATCGGTGGCGCCCCCTGTTTTGATCCAGAGGCTGGTTTCATCTTTCAGCTTGGCGGACACTTCCAATGCCTATCGGATATCCATCTGGCGCGGATCCGTAGCCATCATCAAGGAGCACCTCTGGAGAGGCATAGGACTTGGAGCTGAGGTTTTCCGCCGGGTGTATCCGGAGTACCAGATCATCCAGACACCCACTCCCCACGCGCACAGCACTCTCCTGGAGCTGCTCATCGAAGTGGGTCTTCCAGGGTTTTTGGCTTTGGTGTGCTTTTTCTGGTTGTGGCTCAGGGATGCTACTGATGCTGTGCTGTCTCAGCAGGGCAACCGTAACCGTCGGTGGGCCAGGATCGGTGTCTTGGCAGCTTGTCTTGCAGGCGTCGCAGGCCACATGGTCCACGGGCTCATAGACTACACTTGGTACAACCCCAGGGTTGCATCGGTGTTTTGGGCAATTGTGGGGATAGGAGCAGGAATGGCGTCTTCCATCTTACGCAAGGTCAACCCTGTGCAAACAACCGACGTGGACGCCCTGAGAGCCGGGGAAGACAACCTGGAAAATGTCGTGGGAAACCCCCTGGATGCCGCGGCGGGCACTCTGGAACGTACCCTCGAGAACCAGGGGATTAGCGGGGAGAGTGGTTCGTCGTGAAGGTCCTGCACGTCATCACGGATACGAACATAGGCGGAGCAGGGCGTTACCTTCTGTACCTTCTTCCCCAACCGGCGTTTCGGGATTTGGATGTCGCGGTTGCCTGCCCCGACGGTGAACTGGCCTCTAGGCTGGAAAAGGCAGGGATTCGGAGGGTCTCTATATCGGGACGAGACATATCCTTCTCCCCCAAGCTCGCCGCAGAACTTGTGGCCTTGATGGGAAGAGAAAAACCGGACCTAGTCCACACTCACGGGAGCCTTTCAGGAAGAATAGCAGCCCGCCTCCGGAGGATTCCCGTGGTGTACACGAAACACGGACTGGTTAGAATGTCCGGTCAGACAGGGCTACCTCCTACCGGGCCCCTTGCAAGGTTTGTGAACAAGAACGCAGCCAAGCTCCTGGCCGACAGGGTGATAGCCGTGTCCGAAGCGGTGCGCAAGGAGCTGGAGGAATCGGGCATCCCTCCTTCAATGATCACGGTCATCCCCAACGGAATTGAACTCAGGCTGTACAAGCCAGGAGCTAGGAAATCTTCGGAACAACAGCCTGCCGGACCGGATAAGGCCGGTATATGCAGTCCCATTATCGGCACTCTTTGCAGGCTGAGTCCTGAGAAGGGCCTCGACACCCTGATTGACGCAGCCAAGCTCGTTATAACCTCTTGCCCCTCGGCACGGTTCGTCATTGCCGGTACCGGCATACTTGAGAAGGAACTGCAGAAGAAAATCCTTGACCTCCGCCTGGAACCGTATGTGCGGATGATAGGGTTCGTAGATGATGTACCGGGATTCCTGGGAGGGCTGGATGTTTTCGTGTTGCCTTCTAACAGTGAAGCCATTGGCTTGGCGGTGATCGAGGCGATGGCATCAGGACTTCCTGTGGTGGCAACGAGAGTAGGCGGCGTCCCCGAAGCCGTGATCGACGGCATCACCGGTCTGTTGGTTCCGCCGGGACAACCCAAGGCACTTGCCCAGGCTATTAGCAGGCTCATAGTTGATCCAGACCTCGCGGAGTCTATGGGCGCTGCCGGTAGAAAGCGGGCCGAGACTATGTTTGACGCTGAAGCAGCGGCCGAAAGGACCGTTGCGGTATACACAGAGGTGTTGATATCCGCACGAAGCGCCGCCGGGTGATGGTGCCAAGTAAGTTGGGACCTGACCTCGACAAGTGTCGCTGTGCCAGGTGTACCACGCCAACCGCTACTAAGCACCAATCTGACAAAGCTCCGGTGTGCGGAACGCATCAAAGCCACACTGGCGGCTCAACCGCGTTATTGGCGGGAGACAATGGTACACGTGGTGCACCATTAGTGGGAAGCGAATAATGTGTTTACAGCTGACAAGACACCTGATATACTGTAGTGCCGGGTGTTCTGTACACACGGTACAAACGACACGGGTGACGGCTTGGTAACGCCATGTATCACCACCTGGTGACCGGTACACCCGGCACAAACAACACACGGCGCAGAGCTACGCAGTTGACAGGAGCTGAAACGCGTGAGAGCGCTCGATGTAAGGAACATGACAATCGGTGCCCTGCTGCTGGCGCTTTCACTTATCATACCCCTTGCTTTGGGGGGAGTCTTGGGAGTCGTAATGGGCCCTTTCTCAGCCACCCTTGCTTCCCACGTACCCCTTATGATCTCCATGTTGTTCGGGCCATGGGTGGCAGGCGTTGTGGCCTTGGGTTCCGCCATCGGTTTCTTCCTCAGGCTGGGTCCGGTCATCGGGCTGCGGGCGGCCATGCACATACCCGTAGGGATAGCCGGTGCGCTGCTCTTGAAAAAGCGCGTATCTTATCCTTTGGTGCTTGCAGTCACAGGCCCAATCCACGCTTTGCTTGAAGGCCTCATTGTGCAGCCCTTCCTGATGTACGGCAATTCCATGCTTTACGGCGAATCACAGCCTCTGGCGCTGTTTTCCCTTGTTGGCGGAGGCACCCTGCTTCATCACGCTATGGATGCGGTGATTGCAGTGTTCTGTTGGCGAATCATGAGGGTGTTTCAGAGCCGGTTAAACTGCAAGCAATGAAAAAAGCCGGAGATTCTCCGGCCTTTCATGAAAACCTGTATCGATCAAGCGATTCCGGCAGCTTTCTTAGCTGTCAGCTGCCTTATCCTCTTTTGCATTCTCTGAGTACTCGCTGGGTCTGTTGTCGGTGCAGTAGAAGCCCGGCCCTTTGAAGATGATTCCGATGTTACGGCTGATCAGTTTCTTTACAGGCCCATTACACTTAGGACAGGTCCTCAGAGGCTCATCGGTTATCTTCTGTACTTGCTCAAACTTGCCGCAGTTGTCACATCTGTACTCGTATATCGGCACTCTTCAAAACCCCCTTCTAAGTGAGCCCATACTAGTAGATATAGTCAATTAACCCACTTATGTCAAGCCGCAACCCAGGGCCGAGGCGAAGGGCAAGGTTTCGCCCGGAACTCAAATCCTCAATAACAGGCCTGCCGCGATTGCAGCTCTCTCAGGAAGGCTTGATACTATCACGTGCTCTGTCAGCGCGTGGGCGCCGCCGCCTACTGCGCCAAGCCCGTCAAGGGTGGGAATGCCCAGAGCCGAAGTGAAGTTGCCGTCGCTGCCTCCCCCGCTGCCTGATT
Source organism: Candidatus Fermentithermobacillaceae bacterium (assembly GCA_012512325.1). Taxonomy (GTDB): domain Bacteria; phylum Bacillota; class Sulfobacillia; order Fermentithermobacillales; family Fermentithermobacillaceae; genus DTU015. The sequence continues at coordinate 8,475 of JAAZEL010000076.1, forward strand.
CCGTCACTTCTATACCCATTTCCCTGGCGATTTCCTGCGCCAACCTAAACAGGCCCACGTTGCCCTCGGTTCTCTCTAAGGGGGGCCTGTTCAGTTCGCCCTGGACCTCAATGGTTACTTCAGGATGAACGGGTTTGAGGGCCTGGATCTTAGGAACCATTGTCTTGGCTGCGTCCATGGTCTTGACCCGCAGGTCCACATCGAGCACGGCTTGTTCGGCCACTACATTGGATCTGGTCCCTGCCTTTATGACGCCCACGTTGACGGTTGTGCCCGCTTCCAAGTCGGTGAAACCGTGCAGTTTCAGCACTTGATGGGCGGCTTCGGTTATCGCGGAGACTCCTTTTTCGTAGTCGGCGCCTGCGTGGGAAGCGCGGCCGTTGATGAAAACCTTGAAGGTGCCTACTCCTTTGCGCCATGTCTTGAGCGAACCGCTCAAAGCGCTGGGTTCCAGCACAAGCACCGCCGAGGCTTTCTTTGCTTCCTCCTCGATGATGGCACGGGAAGAATGGGAGCCTATCTCCTCATCCGAGTTGTTGAGAATAACGATTCTCTTGTCAGGCAAGAGCCCCAAATCTTTCAGGGTCTTTACGGCGAAGATAGACTGTACGATTCCGGCCTTCATGTCATACACGCCCGGACCGTAGGCTTTGCCGTCTTCTACCCTGAAGGGCCTCTTCTTTGTTTCCCCTGCGTTCCACACTGTATCGAAATGGCATAGGAGCAGGATTGTCTTGTCCCCTGAGCCCACCTCAACCTTCACATGATTGCCTTGCTTGGCCTGTTCCAGGATGGTTACCCTTGCGCCAAGGTCTTGCCATTGGCGGGCAAGAAGGTCGGCAAAGGCGTCCAAGAGAGGTTTGTCGGTGCTTGGGGAGTCAGTGTTGGTGAAGACCTCAAGTAACTTGACCATTTCATCTTGATGGGACCTTAGGTGAGACAGTATGCGGATCTGGTCTGACATCTGATTCGCCTCCTGTTCATCCCGGTGCTTAGGGTAAGAAACCCGCTTCCGGCGATTGAGATATGTAACTACGTGTTTGCTGCTACCTTGTTTCATTATACCCTCGGCCTGAGTGCCTGTGGAGGAGTTTCGCCTTCGGACAACGAACTGACTGCTAAGACTGGCTATGCCTTGAGCCAGGCTATAGCAAGAAGCAGAGGTGAAGTGATTGGGCAACCGCGGAGCAACCGGACCGGCAAAGGTCTTGCTGTTTGACTTGGACGGGACCTTGCTTCCCGTTGAACCCGAGTTCTTCCTACAGGATTACCCTGAGGCAGCCGCTCCTTATTTCGAAGAGTTGATCGAACCCAGCGTGTTCAAGAGAGCGCTTCTAAGATCCACCCTGGACATGGTGAACAATCTGGATCCCCGTTTGTCCAACATGGATGCCTTCAGGATATCCTTTGAACCACAGGTGGGTGTCGGATGGGACAAGCTCTGGCCAATTTTCCAGCGGTTTTACACTGAAGGCTTCCCGAAGCTCAGAAAGCTGGTGCCCGAATCCAATACAGCCCACAAGGTCGTCCAGGAGTGCCTCGAAATGGGTTGGGAGTTGGTCCTGGCCACCAATGCTCTGTTCCCTGAAACTGCAATCAGGGAGAGGATGAAATGGTGCGGGGTTCATGACCTGCCTTGGAAGTTCGTCCCAGACTTGGAGGTCATGCACTTCTGCAAACCACACCTCGAGTACTACCGGGAGCTGGTGGATATTGCCGGGCTTGATCCCAGGCGTTGTATAATGATCGGAAACGATATGCAAGAAGATATGGTAGCGTCCAAGCTAGGCATGAAGACCATACTTGTTGAGAATTTCTGCATAGACAGGAGTGGCGGAGACAGCTCAGGAGACTTGGTGCCTGACTTGAGGGGGAAGCTTGAGGACGTACCTGAGCTGGTCCGGAAGATATATGAAGCCAATATCCACTTGTACAGTTGAGGCCGACACGGCCATTGTCCCGGTGCCGGGCATGCATATAGAAGCTGCGGAATGGTCTGGCAATGCGGAGCTGTTGGAAATACGCCTTCCGGGGCCCCTGGACTTGGAGTCCACTTTGGAATGCGGCCAAGCGTTCAGGTGGAACAGGGTTAAGGGGCCTGACGGCCGGACCTGGTTCAGAGGCGTCGTCGATTCCATTGGGGTCATGGTGACGACGGATGATGCTTCGCGCCTTCTGGTGTTGTACGAGCCCAACGGCACAGACCGTGATAGCTTGGCGCGGCGCATCTTCAGCTATTTTTCCCTTGACGACGATCTAGATGCAATTCACCGTTTTCTCTTGGAAGAAGCCTGCCCGGAATCCAGGCACCGACAACATGAGGTAATCAAACAGGCCGTCAGGCATGCCCGCGGCCTGCGAATCTTGCGCCAGGAGCCCTGGGAATGCCTTGTGTCGTATATCATCTCCGCCAACAAGAACATACCCGCTATCTGCAAAACAGTGGACTACCTGGCCCAATCCTTGGGCTCCCCCGCAGGGCTGGGCCAGTACACCTTCCCAACGCCCCAGGCCCTGCTGGAGGCCGGCGCCGATTGCGTCAAGCAATCGAAATGCGGATACCGGGCCCCGTATATCCTGGATGCCGCCGGGAAAGTCCTGGACAAGCAAGTAGATCTCCTCACCGTGCAGCACTTGCCAACGGACCAAGCCAGGCATGAGCTGCTGAAGATCATGGGGGTCGGGCCCAAAGTGGCCGACTGTGCATTACTCTTCGGCTATCACCGCTTGGAAGTGTTTCCCGTGGATGTATGGATTGCCAGGTGTATGTCTGTGTTTTTCACGGACGGGAAGGCGCTTACCCCTAAGGAAGCGAGGCAGGAGGGGTCCAGGCGGTTCGGCCCATATGCAGGGTATGCCCAGCAGATCCTGTTCCATTACTCCAGGAACGTACTGAGAGGCCGCCTCTGACACTACCCGAAAAGCAGGTGCCCTTGGCATAGATAGCCCATAGCAGGCCCCAACAGTACGGTCTGGATGCTATCCTTCGGCTCTGAAGCGGGGCCGTGGGTTGCGGCTGAAGGAATGTTCCGGACTGAGTTAGAATATAGGCTGATGGGTTGTTCTAGGCCAGACCACGGTCCCTTGCGGCCTTTAGACACCATTTATCAAGTGGGGCTTTATGGAAGGAAGGGAGCAGCATTGGATCCGGAGCACAAGATATGCATCATAGTCAACCCTACCGCAGGGCATGGCAAAGCTCAGGCAATCCTACCTCAAGTTGAGGCCTTGCTGAAGGACTGCAACATTGAATATGACATCATCCTTACCCAAGGGCCCGGGCATGCAGTGAGCTTGGCCGCCGAATTGGCGGGCAGCGATTACAGGGCGCTGGTGGCCATGGGCGGTGACGGTACCTTGGGTGAGGTGGTAAACGGAGTGCTTACAGCCGAACACAAGCGGGTAATTCCCATCGGGGCCATCCCGGCGGGGACCGGAAACGATTTCATCACCGGCAACCGGCTGTTTTCCAATCTGTCTGAGGCAATCCAAGCGCTTGCACGGCCTAAGCTCAGGCAGTTCGACGTCATGTTAGTCCAAGACGCCGACGGACCGTCACGCTACGCCGTAAACTCAGTGGGCGTGGGGTTCGACGCCTATGTGTGCAAGCGGGTGGCAGAACTTGAGTCCAAGAAGATTGGCAGCCGGAGCTATGCTTTCGAAGTCCTAAGAGGGCTTCTCGCCTTTCAACCCGCCTATATGAAAATCTCCCTTGACGGAGAGGAACGCTGCGCGGAGAGGGCATGGTTATGCGCGGTCATGAATTCACAAAACCTAGGCGGAGGCCTGAAAATCATACCGGGCGCAGTTTCAGACGACAGGCATCTCCACGTGGGGTACCTTTCCGATATTCCAAGATTCGGGCTTGTCGGCCTCTTGTTGAGAGTCTTCAAAGGCACCCATGTGGGCAGGCGGGGGGTATTCATTGGTAAAGGCCTCAAAGCCGTCATCGATGCTCCGGACCATTATCCCTGTCACATAGATGGGGATGTGGTTGACGCAGCATACCCATTAAGCGTTCAACTGGTGCCCGGAGCCGTGCCTTTCCTGGCGGGCGGCTAAGGCATGCGACCAAGGCCGGGTACGGGACATGCAGTTTTGGGAAACTAGGAGTTGCGGCGATTGCCTCATACTTGGAAAAGGGCAGGTGCATGATTGCCATGAAGAACACACCGGTTAGCGGAAAGCGGTTGTACACCTTGTTCGAGGCATATAATCCTTTCGGGCCTGACCTCGGGCTAAGGCCGCCGGAAGAAAGGAAGACCGTCCTGGCAGCCAACGCCAATTTCCCCTTTGGGCTTGAGCTTGCAGGGTTTCTCCAGGCTGCCGCCCTGGACGGAGGCTCGCCCATTATAATCCAGTTCAGCGGCAGCGCCCTTGCCAGGGAAGGAAGGGGTGTAGCCGGGAGCAGGGAGGTACCATATTTGAAAGCGCTCCGGCTTGGGGCCAGGATGGGCCTCACCGTCCTTGAATCGTACATGGATGCGTACAATCCTCCTTTTGTAGCCGTTGCCCTGGACCATTTTGCCGTACCTGACGTGGATAAGGCGCGCCAGGATGATGATTGCCATGAGGAAGCGAGGCCATATCTTGTGGGCAGGCAGTCAGCTGTCTCCATGTTGAACCAAGCTTTGGAAGCCTCATCCGCCTACGGTGTGCCTGCTCCCGATAAAGACCAAGTCGAGATGTGGGTGGGGTACCTGAGCTCCGGCTCCTATGCAAACGCGGTGGCGGGTTTTGTGGCATGTCTGGAGGCACTTAAGCCTGCATGGGCCATGATAGATACGGAAGAAATGCCGCCTGCCCTCAACTACGCAGTCACCCGTCATATCTGTAACCTGGTCAAGGACAGGGGATTTGACGCTGTCCTTGAAGCTGAATACGGCGCCACAGGCCAGGCAGGGAGCGGGGAAGGGTATGTGAGGCTCTATGGAGAGGAACTCCACAAGTTTGCCAGGCAAATCGCAGGCTTCGTGAAGTACACGGGGGCAAGGGGAATATCGTATCCCATCGGCATGGAGCATGCAGCGCCTCTCGGCAGAAGGCACGAACCTGACACCCTGCGATTGGAGACGGTTCAGCGGGAAATCATCAAGGAAGCAGGATATTACGCGCCCTTCGCCCAGCACGGCGGGACCGGAGCCCGGCAGCTGGCCAGGGGACTTGTGGCTAAGAACAACGTCAACGCCCATTTCCTGGTGACCATGGCCCGGAACCTCCTAAAGCATTTCATAGAGAACAAAGAGGCGGTTGAGCAAGGGCACAAATCAGCCTGCGGAAGCGACATTTACATTGCCGCTGCTCAAGCGGTGTGCCGGGCGGCCGTCGAAAAAATGAAAGAGGCGGGTACCTATGGCTGGTTTGGGCATGGCTTGCCTTAAGTTGATTAATAAGCCTTTCTCAGGAAATAGTAATCAGGAGAGCGGCGCAAGATGTATCTAGGGCTTTTTCCGGCAGACAGTACGCAAAGGGGGGCTTGAGTTACCTTGACGAATCAGATTGAGAAACGGCTCTATCCCGCATCGGTGGCACTGTATCCAACGCCTGTGGTTCTGGTCACATGCGGTGACTACATGGGCGAGGCCAACGCAATAACCCTGGCATGGGTAGGCACTGTGTCTTCAGAGCCACCTATGATTGCCATCGGCGTGAGGCCTACCAGGTATTCCTTTGGGTTATTGCAGCGGTACGGGGATTTTGTTGTGAACCTTCCCACGGCGGACCATGTGGACATATTGAACTATTGCGGCACTGTGTCAGGCAGAACCGAAGACAAGTTCAAAGGGGCTGGGCTGACCCCTGCCAGGGCAGACAATGTCAGGGCGCCCCTGGTTGCTGAGTTTCCGGTAAATATCGAGTGCAAGATCAGGAACAGGATTTCCCTGGGAAGCCACGACCTGTTCCTCGGCGAGGTCATGTGCGTGCACATTGCCCCTGAGATTCTGGACCGTGGGGAGCCAGACCCTGAAAAGATGAATCCTTTGACATATTTCAAAGGCCTGTACTTTACCTTGGGGGACCAGGTGGGTAAGAGGTAAGGCTTCCCGCAGGCGGTCAAAGCCGTCGGTACAGCACAGGCAACTACTTGTGTAGAGAAATCCAAGACAATCTCGGAGGGAGAAACCTATGGAAAGATTCGGACAGCTGCAAACACTGACAGTAACCCAGGAAGACCAGGCTACGGTTATCACAGTGGCCAGGCCCAAGGCCCTAAACGCCCTTAACCAGGCGGTCCTGGCCGAACTCGACAAGGTGCTGGATGTCCTCATAGCTGACGGGCCGGTTAAGCCGCTGATCATCACAGGAGAGGGTTCCAAGGCTTTCGTGGCCGGAGCTGACATAGCCGAGATGGCCGGCATGACCCCTGAAGAAGCCCGAAAGTTTTCCCGCTACGGACAGAAGGTCTTTTCGAAGCTGGAGGCGTTTCCGGGAGTCACCATAGCCGCCATCAACGGCTATGCCCTGGGTGGTGGCAACGAACTTGCCATAGCTTGCGACGTCAGGATTGCCGCCGGCAATGCCAGGTTCGGCCAGCCTGAGGTGGGCCTGGGGATAATTCCAGGATTCGGCGGGACCCAAAGGTTGGCACGGGTTGTGGGTATGGCTAACGCCCTGGACCTGATTTTGTCCGGCCGGATGATCGATGCGCAAGCAGCTTTGCGCATCGGGCTTGTGCATAAAGTGATCGATGAAGGCAAGGCCCTGGAAGAAGCGTTGAACTACGCAAAGACAGTAGTCAAGAACTCTCCTTTTGCCGTGGCCCAAGCCAAGAAGGCGGTGTACGGCCTGGACCCGGACCTGGACAAAGGCATGGAGCTTGAGGCTGACCTGTTTGCCAAGTGCTTTCAACACCCCGATCAGAAAGAAGGAATGACAGCATTCCTCGAGAAGCGTAAAGCCGCTTTTCAAAGGTAAAGCAGATCTACCGAGCTTTCCGGTGAAAAGCGCCCCGGGTTTTAACGATTGTACCTGTTGTTCCGATACAAGTAGCGGGGCGTTTTGAGTGGCAAGAGAACACAAGGGCAATCGCAAGAGCGGAATACTGAAGACCATCGCTAAAGCCCTTCTTCTGATTTGTCTCACTGCGGGTGCCTTTTATCTGGGATGGCACTTCTACACCATGAGAAAGAGTGAGACCATGGTATGCCTGACCATGATGTCAGAAGACGGGCTGTTCATTTACAACTATCAGAGTGCCGAGGCGGCGCCTGATACGGAGGACGAGAGGGTTCCCGAAGACGGTGTAGAAGAGGCCGATGGCGGCGATGGCCCGGAAATCCCTGTCACCGATCCCGATTGGGGTTTTGCAAGCTTCGGGCGGAGAGTGCGTGTTACGGGTGTGTCAGGCCAACGGCTTGCTCTGGAAGACATCTACACCTATCCTCAGCAAAAAGTGGTTGTGGAGCTTGTTATCGGGCCTGACGGAAAGATCACCAGGATATCTCAGATCCCCGATAGCTTTGCGCTCAGGGCCGAAGTTGAGGGCAGGCAAAACGGCACGGTAAATATCTCCGGCCGCGGGTACACCACCGCCCAGGGACTAAGCTTTGACTGGGAGCAAGGGGACCTTGTTGAAGTGTACGGAGCCGGCGATGAGATAATCTACGCCGAGCTTGTGGAAAAGGCCGGGACTTTGCATGTTACCGCCAACGTGGAAGGCGCCAAGGTGTACATTGACGGAGCGTATAAAGGGGAGGCGCCTCTCACCGTAAACACCGTTCCCGGGTACAAAGACATAATGGTGAAATCCCCGGGTTACAGGACTGCCGCCACCCGGGCGTTGGTCACATCGGGGCAGTCGTCGGAAGTGCCGGTGGAGCTGGTGCTCGTGACAGGCACGTTGGAAGTCACCTCCAACCCTCCGGGTGCCGATGTGTTTGTCAATCACGAGCTCAAAGGGACCACTCCCGTCAGCATCCAGCTCCCCCCGGGGGACTGCCAAGTATCGGTAGAGAAACCCGGGTACTACTCCAGGAAGGCCAGTCTCAGGGTGGCCCAGGATACCACAACGCCCCTCCATTTTAGCCTGGTGGAGGAATCCTCCGGCATAACCGGTATAGGAGGGTTGACGCCCGGCTTGCCTTCCCAAGAACCACAGATATCGGGCACCAGGGTGACCGTGCTGGATTACGACCCTGATTCCCGCGTGCTGGAGGTCATGGATTCCGGCCGGGTTCAGTCTAAACTGGTGGTTCCCAAGGATGTTCCCCTGGAGACTGTGTCATCAGGCAGGGCCTTATGGGATAAGGTCTTGCCGGGAGAAGAGCTCATCGTGGTGACAAGCGCCTCGGGCCATGTGGAAAAGGCTACCAAGGTTTACTCCCACACTTTCACCGCAAGGGGCAAGCTGTTCGCCAAGGACGGCCAGGTGCTCAACATAGGGGACGGCTGGACGAGGTGCTTCATGAGCCCCAACGTGTTGATCCAACGCCTACCCGACAGGATCCTGGTCAGGAGCGTGGATGTGGGGGACACGGTCACTGCCCACGGCGCGTCGGCTGATGACATCAGGTTCGTGGTGATAGAAGAGTCCCTGGGGCTGAAGACATCCTTTGAAGGGTATCTGGTACATACCGACAAGGGACTGAGAGTGTTTTCCGATAGCGCGCTTCTTTCAGTCAGCGTCCCCGGGACAATCGACGTGGTTGATCCGGGGAACAGGGTTACAGACAAGGCGTCCACAGTGCCTTCCGGCTCAAGACTCAAGTTCTGCCAAGACGGAGAAGGCAATATAGTGTGGGCCGAGTACATATGGAAAGCAGCGATTTCCCTCGAAGGACAAGTGGGTCTCATGTCAGGCCCTGTAATCACAATCCTGCCCTCGTGGGAAGAGGTAACCCTTTCGCTGAATACCACGGTGTTCGTCGGCGAGACCAGGAGGCCCTTCTACGATGTGAAGACAGGGGATACCGTGCTCGTAGCCGGAGTCTCTCGGGCGGATACCGGGTTTATCTGGGTCAAAGACAGGATATCTTACGAGAGTGTCGTTGAAGGATTCATAGGCGGCGAAAAAGGCAGGAGCCGCCGGGTGCTCACTGAGGTGGACCGCAAAGGGTACGTAACCCAATGGGTTGTGGATGCCGGTTTCACGGTTGTGGACACAAAGCAGAAGACCCACATGCTTGCCAGCCAGCTCAACAACGGCGATAAAGTGAGGCTTTGGCTGGGGCCCGGGGGGAAACCCGTGTGGGGAGAAATGATCGCGCCAAACCTGATAAACATCAGCGGCCATTTCCTCCGTCTGAAGGACGGGTACTATTACTTCACGGGCTTGGAGAAGTTTGAGGCCTCGGAAGACCTGATTATCATCGGTTTGTTCAAAGACGAGGAACTCCGGCCCGGATCCCGGGTGCATGTAGGCGGAGACGGCCGGTATGTGAACTACATTGAAGTCCTTGAACTGGCGCAGGTGGAAGAGCGCAAGTGGTGGGCGGACGGCACTGTGATATCCGTGGGCAAGAATATGATAAAGATTATGGCCGATTCCGGCTACTCAAGGGATTTCGAACTGCCCGGTGACACATGGTTTGTGGATTGGGAGGCAGGAGTTGACGGAAATGCCGGGGAACTGAAGCTGGGTGACGGAGTGAAAATAGCCGTGGACCCCGGCGGTAAGAAGGCGCTTTTTATCGAACGTACCTATTCGCCCAGGTTCAGGGTTGAAGGTACGGTGACGGCAGTTTCCGACAAGAACAGGACCTTTACAATCTCGGGGGAATACGGCACCGTGAGGGTGGAACTGCTGTCAACCGCCCTTGTGTACAAGGACGGCATATGGATGTCTCGCTCGGAAATCAAGGTCGGCGACAAGGTCCATGTCTCAGGGTCAAGCGCGGATTCGATCTACCTGGTGGTAGTTACCCGCTGAGAACCGTTTTTGGAACCAAGGCTTCCCCCTGCCGAAAACACACGTCCCCGCCTCGATGGATATATGCTATAAATAGGTGAGGCTTGTTTTCAGTGCAGGAAAGGGGGAGTGGCCCGTGGAGGTAAGGTATCTTGTAGAGCCCCTGTACCGATTGGCGTGGGAAGATATCATGGACTCATGTAAAGCCATCTGTCAGGAGGCAGATGCCACCTTCGGGCCACAGGCGGTGGTAGGGATTGCCGCAGGAGGTTTGATCCCAGCCACGATAATAGCTTCCATATTGCAAGTTGATCTATATCCCTGCCTGGTAACCCGCAAGAGACGCGGGCGTGTGGTCCATCAACGGCCTGAAGTGATTGTTTCCGTAAGTGAGCAGGTGAAGGGCCGAAGAGTGCTGGTTGTAGATGAGATGGTGATGACAGGTGAGACAATGCGGGTTGTGACCAGGGAATGCAAGAAGATCGGCGCAAGGCTTGTAAAGACCGCCGCTATTTGGGTATCCTCTGAAAGCTGGAAGCCCACGTTGTACGCCATGGAAAGCCACGGATATGTGCAGTTTCCCTGGAACGTTGAGGTGCTTTCAGCAGGGCAGTTCATACTGAACCCTGTTTACCAAGAATACCTTGACTCATTGGAGATGATGGAGGATTGAGGCAACCGGTTACAATCGAAGATGTCAAAGCCAACCCAGTGGTGGAAGCTTACATCAAGGCCGGCAATGATCACCTGGGGGCCCTGGGTTATACCGATCACGGGTTAAGACATGCCGGCGTTGTGGCGACGATAGCCAAGAACCTATTGCGCAAACTCGGATTCCCCGAACGGGAGCAGGAACTGGCTGCGACAGCAGGATACCTCCACGATATCGGCAATGTGGTTTCCCGCTACTACCATGCTCAGGTAGGCGCGGCCTTGGCAGGGCAAATCCTGTCAGACATGGGGATGCCCCCTGATGAAGTAGCCGTGATCATGGGCGCCATAGGCAGCCACGACCCTGAAGAAGAGTGCCATGCGGTATCCAACGTATCCGCCGCGGTGATCCTGGCGGACAAGTCTGACGTGCACCGCTCCAGGGTGAGAAACCCCGACATACATCATTTTGACGTCCATGACAGGGTGAACTACGCGGCCACGAAGTCGTTCTTGGAAGCCAAGAATGCGGAAAAGGTGATCTCATTGCAGCTCACCATTGATACGCAGATAGCACCTGTCATGGAGTATTTTGAGATATTCCTGACCAGGATGATTGCGTGCAAGAGGGCTGCCGAATTCCTGGGAACTACGTTCGAGCTCCGGATAAACGATATAAGGCTACTATAAAGCGGGCTTGACCCCGGCTCAGCGCCGGCTTTCTCGGGCTTCCCGCAAGCCGACACTGTGTGACCGTTGCCTCTCAGGTTCAGCGCCGGGGTTCTCAAGCCCGTCTGAATTGTGCCTGGTACAAGTTGGCGTATCGCCCGCCCAGGGCAACCAGTTCATCGTGGGTGCCCGATTCGGTGATCCGCCCGTCTTCTATCACCATTATCCGGTCAGCCGACCGCACCGTGGAAAGCCTGTGGGCGATTATAAAGGACGTTCTGCCCTTGAGCAATGTCTTCAGCGCCTGTTGGATAAGCTGTTCCGTTTCAGGGTCCACGCTGGAAGTGGCTTCGTCAAGGATAAGGATCCTCGGATCTGCAAGGATTGCCCTGGCAAAGGCAAGCAACTGACGCTGTCCCGCTGACAGGTTGGTGCCCCGTTCGGTTACCTCTGAGTCATATCCTTTTGGCATGGTTTGGATGAAATCGTGGATGCACGCCGCCTTTGCCGCCCGGACCACTTCGTCCATGGTTGCGTCGGGTTTGCCGAACAGGAGGTTGTCTTTGATTGTACCTGAGAAGATCAGCGTGTCCTGCAGCACGATGCCCAGCTGGCTCCTGTAGGACGGCAAACTTACCTGCGAGAGGTCGTATCCGTCTATAGTGACCCTTCCCGACGAAGGTTGATAGAACCTGGCCAGCAGGTTGATTATGGTCGTCTTGCCGGCGCCTGTGGGTCCCACCAGGGCGATGGTTTCTCCCGGGCTGACCCTGAAACTCACGTCGGTGAGCACAGGCTCACCGGGCTTGTAGGCGAAGCATACGTCCTCAAATATCACTTCCCCTTCTATCCGCGGAAGCTCAACGAACCCCTCCTGCCCTGAGGAGCCTGTTTCCGGCTTGAGGTCAAGGATGGTGAACACCCTTTCCGCCGAAGCCATGGCCGAAAGGATCTGGCTCCAAACCCTGGAGAAAGTGCTTATGGGGGCCCAGAACTTGCCCAGGTAGTTTACAAACGCCCACACCAGGCCTATGGTCATGGTTCCCCTGACCACAGAGTTTGCCCCGTACCAGATCACGATGGCAGTCCCCATGGCGCCTACGATATCCGCAAGGGGCCAGAAAGCCTGGTCCAGACGGATGGCCCGCATATATGCGTCGAAGTACTTCTTGTTGTGCCCGCTGAACTTGACGCTGTTGTGCTTTTCATACCCGTATGCCTGGATCACTGACAGGCCCTGTATGGTTTCATTTAGATGGGCATTTATGCTCGCCACCGCCTTGCGGGTATCTCCCCAAGCATCCTCCAGCGCCCACCTTGCCTTGGTCAAGATGAACCCCAGCATGGGTATGGTCACAAACGACAACAGCGCCATTTTCCAGTTGAGGTACAGCATTATCCCCACGATGCCTACGAGGGACAACAGCTGGCTGACCAGGTTCACAATTCCGGACGCGGCCAGGTTGCCTATGTGGTTCACGTCGTTGGTGATCCTTGATACCACCTTGCCTACGGGCCTGTGGTCGAAGAAGGCAAAAGGCAGCGATTCTATGTGGGCGAACAGGCTCTGCCTCAGGTAGTACAGCACCTGCTGGCCCAAGAAGTTGATGGTTATCGTCTGAACCCTGGATGCGGCCCATTGGATGAACCTCAGTATCAGGAGCACGCCCAGGGTGACTACAAGAGTCCTTGTGTTTCCAGGAGTGATGCCTTCATCGATAGCCCTCTTGAACAGCAACGGCTCTATCAGGCCTATTACTATCCCCGTGAGGGTCAGGATTGACGCTTTGACCGCCGTTTTCCGGTATGGCCTGGTGTACCCAAGTATTCTGAGGAAGTACCCCATGTTAAACGGCCGTTCTTCGGCTTCTTCAAGCAGTTCGTCAAGGTCGTATTCTGACATAACCCAGGCAGCGGGGAAAGCCTAGGGTTTCAGTCTCCGGCGGAGGCTTCAGCTTCCGGCCTACTGGGGCGGGCCCAGGTGCCGGCCTGGCGGCCGCCGCTGCCGAACTCCGGTTCCCCTGACACCCTTCAGCTGCCTTTTCCTCCCTTCATTTGTTCAAACCTTCTTTTGTCTGCGCCTTCATTTTCCCATGTAGCTTTACTCTCATGGTTTTCATTCCGGGCGTATTCCAGTTCAAGGTTCAGTGCCAGTTCAACATCTTGTTCGGCAAACTGGCTTTCAAACAATTTCTTGTAGAACCCGGGTTGAGACAACAGTTCAAGATGGGTCCCCACCTGCGATATCTTTCCGTCCTTAAGTATCACGATTTTGTCTGCATCCCTTATGGTGGACAGCCTCTTTGCTATAATGATAGTGGTCCGGTTTTCCATTACATGGTGGAGGCCTTCCTGGATCAGGTATTCCGTTTCCGTATCCACGCTGGATGTTGCCTCGTCAAGTATGAGAATCTTGGGATCGATGAGGATGGCCCTGGCAAGGGCAACCCGCTGCTTTTGTCCGCCTGAAAGCCCAATCCCACGTTCACCCAGGGGCGTGTCGTAACCCTTGGGGAACTCGGATATGAACCTGTGGGCCTGGGCAAGGTCAGCCGCCTGGATGACTTCTTCCAAGGAGGCGTCAGGTTTCCCCAGGGAAATGTTTTCCCTGACCGTGGCGGAGAACAAGAAGTTTTCCTGCAGCACAAGGCCTATATTCTTCCGCAAAGACCTCAAGGATATTTCGCTCAGGTCGTAGCCGTCAAGCAGGATACGGCCTGAAGGGGGATCCAGAAACCTGGGTATCAGGTTGACCAGGGTGGACTTGCCTGAACCCGTGCCGCCTACGATGGCAACAGTCTCACCCGGCAATATTTCGAGGTTTATGCTCTCCAAGGTCTTGCGCTCGTCCCCCGGGAAGGAAAAGTCCACGTTTTCGAAGACTATGTGGCCTTTTACGTCCTCCAACTCTACGGGCGAGGCGCAATCCTTGATTTCAGGCACGGTATCCAGGAGTTCGAACAGCCGCGGCGCTGCAGCCAAAGCTTGTTCCGCCATGTTCACAAGCCATCCCAGCATCCTGACCGGCCAGATGAGGCTCCAAAGCAGGGAGTAAAATGCAAACAGCGTACCCACTGTCATCTGCCCTGAGAGGACCAAGTATCCCCCATAACCTATCATGCTCACCGCAGACAGGCCTGTGAGGAGCTCCAAGAAGGGCTGGGCTCTTGCTTCTATGTCCGCCCGCTCCATGTTTGCCTCGTAATGGGCCCTGTTCCGCTCCGCGAATTTGCGGATTTCCTCAGGCTCCCTTGCAAAAGCCTTCACCACCCTGATGCCTGAAATGTTCTCCTGGAGGGTTTCGGTAAGCTTCCCCATTTTCTCCCTGACGTTTCTCCATGCCGGCCGTATGTTTCTGTCGAACCAGAACACCGTGCGGAACAGGAAGGGGAAGGTTATTACCGTGGCCAACATCAGCTTCCAGTTCAAGTACGCCAGGTATGCGCTCACACCCACGGTCATAAGGACCATGCTCACAAGGGACAAGGCGCCCCATCCGATGAAGTTCTGAACCGAGTCAATGTCGCTGGTCAGCCTAGCCATCACCTGTCCCGTCCCCATGGTGGAGAAGTACGACGGCGGAAGGGTTTGTAGGTGGTCGTGGATATCCTGCCTCAGCCGGTAGATCACTTTTTGTCCTATGAGTTCAGATGTAAGCCATTGAACGTACAGTACGATGCCCTTCAGCACCGCAACGCCCACGAAGCCCAGGGACAGCTTGGCCAGGAGGGACAAGTTGCGCTCAGGCAAGGCTACGTCCACTATCCTCCTGAGAAGGGCTGCAGGCGACATCTCCAGCATCGTGGCAAAGGCCATGGCCAGGACCACGATTAGTACGCCTATCCAGTGTTGCTTCAGGTATTCAAGAAGCCTCTTCAGGTCTGACATGAGTCTTACCCCTTTGCTCTCGAGAGTTCGCTCTCCGGCCGTCTTTGGCACAACTGCGGATTCCTCGGAAAAGCCACAACAGAAACGAAGATTCTGGGTTTGTGTGTCCGGAGCCTGCAGGGAATTAGGGATTCGCCGGGTGGAGCCCGGCCTGAATCCAGGTTATTTCCGAAGCAATCCGATGAGGCTTAACGAGATGGGCACGGCTTCAACTCCTCGCAAAAGTCTTGGCCTGTTACCGGTTTGAACATGAGCCCATAAACATATACCACAAAACACCAAACGGCGCAATACGGATAGATAAGGCCGGGAGGACAAGCACTGAGGTTGCAAGGATAGACGGCCTCCGGCGGATACACCCCGGATGTGGTCCCCGGGGCGCTCCGGCCGGAGGCCCTTTGATTGGCCGATTACCTGTGACTGCCTAAGCCTGTTTTTCGGTTTCGGCTATGAGAGTCTCAAGGGATTGTTTCGCATCGCCCCAGAGCAGGATCACGTGGGCCATGTCGTACAGCGGGTTTTCCACCCCTGAGTAACCCGGGTTGGAGTCCAAGTTGCAGACGATCACCCTCTTGGCCTCATGAACGTTAAGTATGGGCATGCCGTAGATGGGGGTGTTCT
>JAAZEL010000077.1 GCA_012512325.1 Candidatus Fermentithermobacillaceae bacterium
CCTTCTGACGGCTGAGAGCCAAAGGGCCGTGTTGGATGCAGGCTTGAAGCTGAAGCAGGCAGGAGCGGAAGTATTAGTCCTTGCGTGCACTGGGCTCTCAACAGCAGGAAGTGCAGCGCCTTTATCAAAGGCCACAGGGTTAAGAGTGGTTGACGCTGTCCAAGCCGCGGGTTTTCTGGCATATTATGCCGTTACTTTCTAGGCCTGTGTTCGGTCCGGCGCACAAATGCAAGCCCGAGAATGCACGTGGATGAGAATACAGACACATGGGAATGCAGGCTAATGAGGATGCAGGCCCGCGATAATGCAGACGCAAGAAACCAAGGTGCATGATTGTACAGGCACATAAGAATGGAAGTATAGAGCTTGCAGGTGAACCGCAACGCAAGCGCACAGACTGCTGTCGTAGGAACGGATCAGCAAGGTAAGAGCACAAAGGAAAAAGCAAGAAGAAAGCAAGAAGGACAGGGCATGTTCATGCTGCAGATAGGGAGGGGAAATCCTTGAGCTTCAAAGCTACTCTGAAAGCACTTGACTTGCTTGACGACTCCCGTGTAACCGGCGGCCAGGTTGCTGAATATCTGCAATCACTGGGGCTGGAAAACGTGCGGACTGAAAGGGTTCGCGGTGAGAAGGGGTTTACAGATTTCCTTCAGGTTGCCATCCCCGGAGCCCAAGGGAAACTGGCAGAAGGCAAGGCGCCCACCCATGGGATAATCGGCAGGCTTGGAGGTATCGGTGCGCGTCCTGAGATGATCGGGCTTGTCTCTGACGGGGACGGGGCAGTGACGGCACTTGCGTGTGCCATAAAGCTGGCAGTCATGGCGCAACGGGGCGATCGACTTCACGGAGACGTAATGATTTCTACTCATGTCTGCCCCCATGCCCCAACGCAACCCCACGATCCCGTACCCTTCATGGGTTCTCCTGTGGACATGAACACCATGAACAAGTATGAAGTGTCCGAGGAAATGGACGCAATACTGTCCATCGATACCACAAAGGGAAACCGGGTGATCAACCACAAGGGTTTTGCCATCTCACCTACGGTAAAACAGGGGTACATACTCCGTGTGAGTGACGACCTCCTGGACATCATGAGCATCACCACCGGCAAGCTTCCTGTGGTGTTTCCTATAACCACTCAGGATATCACCCCGTACGGAAACGGCATATATCATCTAAACAGCATCCTTCAACCGTGTACGGTCACCGCTGCACCGGTGGTGGGAGTTGCGATTACAACCGAAGCCGCCGTGCCGGGATGTGCCACCGGGGCAAGTCACGTAGTGGACATTGAACAAGCGGTCCGTTTCAGCATCGAAGTGGCCAAGCAGTTCGGAGTGGGTAAGTGCAAGTTCTACGATGAAGCAGAGTTCCAAAGGCTGGTGGAGTTGTACGGGCCAATGACCGTGCTCCAGACCCATGGTTCGGTGGCCGAAGACCTGTAGACTTGGCGTGGACTTGAGCCTGAAGGCCGGGCTGGTGTGCCAATCCCAGCCCGGGTTCCAAACCGGTCAAGTCTGAACCAGTATGAGCCTCCGTGAAGGCAACATGGTGAATTTCTGACCAGATGGGCCGGATGAACGACTAATTTCAGACCAGGTCCTCCCGAGAACCGGTCAATCTGAGACCAGGTGCACCTTACAACCGGCCTATTTCTGACCATAGCCGGCCAATACGAATCCGAACCGGCCAATTCTTGGTCAGGTGTGAGTGTGAGCCGATTCACTATCGAGAGCAGCGGATTTAGCAGGTTGGCTTGGACAGTGGATGAGTTCACACGGTATCCCGCGGACATCTACGGCAGGGTGACCCGGACCTTGATCACCTGGGTCGTGCCTGTGGCTTTTGCCAGCTTTTATCCGGCACAACTCCTGTTCGACACTGAGCGCATGAAGTGGATGGCCCTTGCCGCGCCTGCCGTTGCAATCCTTACTTTCATGGCGGCATATCGGTTCTGGTCTGTCGCTGTCAATCATTATCAAGGCGTTGGGCACTGAGGGGACTGCAAGGAGATCCGGGTATCATAGAGCAGGGCATTGAGGCTCTTACACAGAGCTGGGCATCGAGGTTCTTACCCAGAGCAGAGCATTGAGGCTGTTGCACAGGGCTGGGCATTGACTTGCACAGGGCATCGAGGCTCTTACAAGAGCTTGGCACATCGAGGCTCTTGCATAACTATCCATCAGCCCCTTCCACAAACTGCTTGAAGTCCTTGGCAGGAATGAACAGGTTTTTGTTGAATATACGACTCTTAACCTATTGCACGTTTTTTGCATGGTTATCCGGTTTGAAGTAAATGCCTGCCAAGTACTATCTTGGGCATTTTGGAAAGGGGGACATGAATACACGTTTTCCAACCAGTTTCCATGTTAATTGCAAGGACTGGGATAAACATCAAGGCAAGTCTCATATTACCTTAGTGTCCCAAGTGACCGGGAGGTGAATTTCAGTAATGAGTATAGCTCCAGGAAATGTGTTTGGTTTCTGGCTTCTTATCGCCATATCTGCATTGGTAATCTATACCATCAGAGCATCGGAGCGGGGCCGGTTCAACGTGATAATCAGGCCGATAGCAGGGCTCGAAGCGATAGAAGAATGTGTAGGCAGGGCCACTGAAATGGGAAGGCCGGTGCACTTCTCGCCTGGGCTCGGCGACATAGTCACCACGTCAGCTCCTGACACCCTTGCAGCCTTGCAGATTCTTTCGTATGTCACTGACGTAGCGGCGAAGTACGATGCCAGGTTCCTCGTCACCATCCGCATGCCCAACGTGTACCCCTTGGCTACGGAAACCGTCCGCCAGGGTTACATCGCGGCAAACAAAGTCGATTCGTACAAGGACAACATAGTAAGGTATGTGTCCAGCGACCAGGACGCTTACGCTGCAGGCGTCATCGGCCTATTCCACCAAGAAAAGGTCGCGTCAAGCATATTGGCCGGTCTCTACATGGGTGAAGCCCTGCTGCTTGCTGAGTCGGCCGCCAGGCGCGGGATCTTGCAGGTAGCAATCACTGCATCGGTCATGCAGGTACCTTTCTTCGTAGCTGCTTGTGACTACACCGTGATCGGTGAGGAATTGTACGCGGCCGGAGCATATCTCACCAACGACAAAGGACGTCTCGGAGGCATAGCTGGACAAGACTATATCAAGCTAATCGTAATCGGCATCATACTACTTGGCACGCTGCTGACGTCCGCTGGCAGCAACGCGATTCAGA
>JAAZEL010000078.1 GCA_012512325.1 Candidatus Fermentithermobacillaceae bacterium
GGGCGAACTGTGCGAAAGGCTCTATTTGGCATGTTCAACAGCGACTGACTTGATAGACCGGATGGAGAAAAATGGTTACTTGGAGCGCAACCGGGATCCTGATGATAGAAGGGTAATAAGGTTGTCCATTACCGAAAAGGGGCAAGACATAATCGATCAGGTCATCAACGCCCGGAGGCGCTATGTGGAATCGATTTTATCGCAACTGACACAAGAGGAAATTGACCAGCTGGAACGTTCTTTGGAGAAATTGGATGCCTTGATGGTAGCCGGTGAAGTATAGTCCGGTCCGGAACTGCACGGGGTACCGGAACAATCCGCACCGGGCATCAGGAGCCAAGCCTGAAGTGCGGAGATGAGAACAGTCTAAAGTACACGCTGAAGCGCAATGAGACCCAGCCGGAAGTACATTCAGAAGCCCGGATCGAACTGCGGCTCGGAGCAGTAGGAAGCGCAATCGGAGGTGCGCTCGGAGACAATCCACGGATGCGGTCAGCGGTGCAGTCAGAGGTGAGAGCAGTGCTATTTGAATACTTGCTTATTTTCTTTGCACGGGTATGTGACGTAACTCTCTCGACAGTGAGGATGTTGTTAGTCGTAAGAGGTAAACGGTATCCTGCCGCAGCAATCGGCCTGGTTGAAGCCAGTGTCTATATAACAGCCCTTGCCAGGGTTATGAAAAGCATCGATGACCCGCTGAAGGTGCTGGCATACGGATTGGGCTTTGCTTCCGGAACCTTGCTCGGCAGCGTGGTCGAGGAAAGGCTCGCCCTCGGCCATGTATCCCTGGAAGTAATCCCGCCTGATGAGAATGCAGAGGAACTCCTCAGGGCGTTGAGAACGGCAGGATATGGGGTTACCGAGCTTACAGGCTACGGGATGAAGGGCCCGAAGAAGGTCCTGTTGGTATCAACTGACCGCAAGAGCTTGCCGAGGCTCACCGCGATAATTGAAGAGTTTGCCCCTGATTGCTTCATGACCGTGCTGGAGACCCGGGCGGTTCGCGGCGGGGTAACACCTTTCCTGAAGTGATCGTCAAGTCCGCGCTTCTTCACGGTTGGAGACTATAACGGTGCAACTTGGGTAGCATAGCTCATTGAACCAAGTTAGGCCCGAGTGTGCCCCAAGAACAGAACCACGCCGGAGTAGGCCGGTAATTGAAGGTAGCGCAGGGGTAGGGGAAAGTAGTCCAAAGAGGTGCATGAAATGAGAATAGATGGCCGGGAACCAGGGCAGTTGAGGCCGGTTGCGATTACTCCGGGATATCTCAAGTATCCTCCGGGGTCTTGTCTTATTGAAGCGGGAGATACGAAAGTGATCTGTACCGCCACGGTGGATGACAGGGTACCTCCGTTCCTCAAAGGTACCTCTTCAGGATGGATTACCGCAGAGTACTCCATGCTGCCGGGGGCCACGCCGGAAAGGACCGCCCGCGAGGTATCGCGCGGCAGGCCCGGTGGCAGGACCATGGAGATCCAGCGGCTGATCGGCAGGAGCCTGCGGGCAGCGGTGGACCTGGAAGCGTTGGGTGAACGGACTGTCTGGATAGACTGTGACGTTATCCAAGCAGACGGTGGGACCAGGACAGCAGCGATAACAGGCGGCTTCGTTGCGCTGGCGCTTGCCTTGGCCAAACTCAACGAGACTGAGGGATGGGCCAGGTTCCCGGTGCGGGATTACGTGGCTGCCGTGAGCGTGGGTATCTACCGAGGCGTGCCCATACTGGATCTTTGCTATGCCGAGGATTCGGCTGCTGATGTGGATATGAACATAGTCTTGACCGGGAGCGGACAGTTTATCGAGATACAGGGCACGGCTGAGCAGTCGCCTTTTTCGTCAGACCTCTTGCAGAAACTGCTGGCTCTTGCGCAGCAGGGCATCGGAAACCTTGTAGAAATCCAGAAGCAGGCGCTGGGACCCGCGGCGGCGCTCATTGGATCAGGTCACCAATGGGCAAACGGAGGACACAACGAAGAGCAGAGCGCGGAATAGGACGAAGAACAGGGCAGAGTACAGAGTTTGTTGAACAGGAGAGGGCTTCCGGTCCTCAAATCGAAGGCGGAGCTTGAGTAAGGTTTGTAGTGGGAATGGTGGTTGGGTACATATGTCTCGCAGGATGACGATTGTGGTCGCATCGCGCAACCCGGGAAAAATCCGGGAGTTCAAGCGCATCTTTTCCGAATATGCTCCCGACGTAGAATGGCAGTTCTTAAGCGCCGTTGACCTGGATCTGCCTGAAATCGAGGAGACGGGCAGCACTTTTTCTGAGAATGCAAAGATTAAGGCGCTGGCAGGGGCAAGGTACCTGGCTGATCCCGGGTTTATGGCCCGCATAAAGCAGCTGTTTGCTGAGACCCATCCGGTCGGCACAGGATCTCCGGCCGGCACCGGCCCCGAGGGTATCCGTTACATATGTCTGGGGGAAGACTCAGGGCTTGAAGTGGACAAACTGGACGGCGCCCCGGGAGTGAATTCCCACCGCTTTTCGGAAAGCGGAACCGATGAGGACAATAACAAGCTGTTGCTTGAGCTCTTGGACGGCGTGCCTTGGGATGAGCGCACCTGCCGGTACAAGTGCGCGATTGCACTGGCCGGTTCAACGGGCATAGTCGCTGAAGCTGTGGGGAGCGTAGAGGGCATCGTGCATACCGAACCCAGAGGAACTAACGGATTCGGGTATGATCCCTTGTTCTATGCGGTTGAGCTGGGCAAGACCTTCGGGGAAGCATCCGATGCAGAGAAAGACGCTATCAGCCACAGGAGGAGAGCCATCCAGGGGCTGATACCGGCCTTGAGGAGCCTTTTGACGTAGACTTCAGGAGTTGACTTCAGGAAAAGAGGGCTGACCTTTGCTAGTGGGTGCCATTTCCGACTCCCATGGGAACAGCAAACGCATACTGGAGGCTTTGCCCTATTTCGAGGGCGTGGAACACATCCTCCATGCGGGGGATTTCTGCGAGGATGCCGGGCTTGTTCGGGAAGCGGTGGATTGCCAGGTTACCGCGGTGGCCGGTAATTGCGACTACATGGTGCGCGCTCCTTTTGAAGAACTGCTGGTCTTGAACGGCAAGAGAGTCTACCTGACCCACGGGCATCTGTACAATGTCAAGGGTGATCTCAGTGCCCTGGCGGAAAGAGCAAGGGATCTAGAGGTAGATGTAGCAGTGTTCGGACACACCCATACCCCTCAAGTGTTCTACCAGGATGACATCCTTTTCGTGAACCCGGGCAGCTTGCACAGGCCAAGGCTGGGATATCAGCCTTCCATCGCCCTGATAGACCTGTCGGGGCAGCGCCCCACGGCTCGGATCGTATTCCTGTGATTTGGCTTATCCGGCTCGGTTCTTCTGACGCAACAGCACCGGCTTTGCCCGTCTTCCTGGCGATCCCGGGCTTCCGGCTGCATTGGCAGTTAAGTCTACCGGTCCACCTGACGTTGTCTTCTTTTCTGGCGGTTTGAGGCCTGGCCTGCATGTGCCTGACCCTTCTCGGCTCTGAGCCTGCCGAAGGCATGCCTGTCCCATTTGCTTGGGTGCAGCAAAAATCATATAATATCTTTAGCCCTAATGGGTTTTGAAGAAGAAGCTCACAAGGGAGAGCCTTGAACGAAGGGCGTAATGAAGAACATCGATTGACCCAGGCGTCGGGGAGTGGCGCAGTTTGGTAGCGCGCATGGTTTGGGACCATGAGGCCGCAGGTTCAAATCCTGTCTCCCCGACCATGTTATTTGGGCAGGCATATTGCCCTGGAGGAATACTTGCGTTACAAGCAGTCCCAGAGCCGGAAAGATGCGACGCTCATAGACTTGCGGCAAGAGGTAAGCCATTTCTTTCATACTTGTCCCACAGCCTGGCCGGCAGATCTTAAGAAGGCAGCTCAGTGCTGGCTGGGAGAAAGAGGCATGAAGCCAGCCACCTATAACCTGCGGCTCAATTCTCTGCGAGGGTTTCTTGCCTGGGCTGTTGACGAGGGACTCTAGTCTTTGCATCAGAAACATACATATTGATCGACCATGTTGATTCTGGCTGCATAAACCGAAGACACGGGCGTGCAACACTCAGTTGCTTATCTGCCACAGAACCCCGCAGCCTTTGTTGACCTCACGGTCTTTGAACGCATCTATTATACGGGGCAGCTCCGTGGGCTGACGCCTACCGAATCGCGCAAACAGACGGTAGAGCTCATAGACACGTTCAAACTCACAGACTGCGGAAACCGGGTGTTCTCATACCTTTCGGGCGGGCAAATGCGCTTGGTGAACCTATGCGCAGCGCTGATCGGGAGCAGGGAGATCTTGGTTCTTGACGAGCCAACTGATCCCCACACATACGCCGGCCAGGGGCCCCACGTACAAACTCGCTACGAACAGGACCGCGTTGATGCCGGGCCCAGTAACAGGCTGTGGGAGGCTCATCGCCTGTAGAGCTACTGCTAAGGCTGCTAGAACGCCCGTCCTAACAATGTCCTGAAGTCTGATTTTCAGGTTATCGCTCCTTCCTATGTTAGTGCTGACAGCACCCTTACTCCCGGAACTCCGCCTAGTTTGCCGGTCATGGCACCGAGAACATCAGTATCTCCGTCTACGATCAGGGCGATTACAGATACACCCCGGTCTCGATAGGGAATGCCCATCCGGCCGA
>JAAZEL010000079.1 GCA_012512325.1 Candidatus Fermentithermobacillaceae bacterium
TCTCAAGGCTCATGTCTCAAGACGGTCACCAAACCGGATGAGACGATAACAATGGTGAGTACCGCCTGCTAACTTCGACGGTACAACTAACCTATTACAGCATACAGAAGACAAATCCCAGGAGGCAAGGGTTGTCCGTGTTTTTCAGGTTGAAGGCGGTCCTATCGGGCTGGGCTTCAGAGCGCCGGCGTGCGCCCAACCGGATTGCTGAGGGCTCCGGGGTAAGAGCCGGCCAGAAAGGCGCTGAGGAGCTTGCCTGAAGCGCCTCAAGTGTGCTTCAGGCAAGCTGTTAGCGAGCGGCCTTGTTTGGAGTCAGGGCCTAATCCAGAGGAGGTTGGTTTCCGGGCTCCTCGTCGTCGCCGGTACCCGGGAAATCCTGCCTGATAACTTGTTCTTCCACGGGCCGCCTGCTGGGAGGCACAACTTCCTGAGCCTCTTTGCAAGGGGCGCATAGCTCTGCCTCAGGAACAGCCCGCAGCCTTTCAACAGGGATAGGCTGCTTGCAGCTGAGGCAAAACCCGTAGGTTCCACGCCTTATCCGCTCCAGGGCGCCTTTGACCTTAGCAATGCCGATTTCAAGCCCGTCCTTTAGGCCCAGATCTTTGCCTCTCTCGAAGGTTTCGGTGCCCAGGTCACCCGGGTGCTGGTCATAAGCTGAATCTTCTGATATAGATTGTTTTTCGCTCATGGACAACGTTCTGTGCTTGAGGTTTTCCAACCCATGCTCAAGCCGCTTAAGCTCGGCATAGAGCTTGTTCTGGAACTCCCTGACGTCAAAACCCGTTTCTTCAGCAAAGCCCTGTAGTCCGGGAGCTGCTTTTCCACCCCATTCTCCGGCTTGGTCTCTTCTCACTGGCATCACCCTATCCCACAGCCATGTCGGCGTGTTTTCGTCAGCTCAAGTGTCAAGGCTTTGCCTTGAGGTACTCTTGGATTATCCAGACCAACTCGCCCAGGAAGTTGCCTATAAGCGGCAGATCGAGTACGAATCTCCTGGTGAGAACATATATCAGCATGGCGCCCAACAAGGTAAAGCCAACCGCCAGGCCCACACCCCTGGCGAGGCCTGCTATCAGGTTGAGGTGTATCAGGCGCCATGGATGGTTCAGAAGATCTACATATTCGGCTATTTTGGCTCGTTCCAGGGAGTCCGAGATCCGTTGTACAGTGTCCTCAAGACTTCGCAGTCTGCGTTGCTCGCGACCTTCCCCATGCTGCCCGCCCTGTGCTTCCACATCCGATACCTCAGTCGGCCTGTTTAACCTGATGAATGCCGTGCTTAGTGTTCCCTTACGACATGGGAGCAATGCAAGCACCCCGGGGAGCGGTCACAGGCCGGGCCCATACCCGTATCCAAACCCGGAGCATTTTTCTTTACCCGATTCGGCCTCCCGGGCATAATCAAGGATTCTCTCGACTATGGTTTTCCGAAGTCTTTCAATCCCCTCGAAATCCATGTTTGGAGCGTAATATTCCTCCAAGGCATCGTGATATTGCTTTGCCTGGCCGATGTAGTAGATGCTCGAGCTAAACAGCCTTTGGAATTCATCTTGGGCCCGGACGATGTAGGGAAAATGCTTCTCTACTATACCGTCATCCAGGCAACAGTTCATGTCGACTACCTTATCTTCCTTGCATGGGATGTAAGTATGGGGCTCGATGGACTTGGTAAGGGCAAGCCCCAGGTCCGGCACTACCACGTGTTCCACCTTCTGAGGGTGCAAGGGGCAGAAGTATGTTTCCACGAAAAATCCCCGTTCCAGTGCTGCTTGGGCTACTTTATGGAGCAACACTGACTTGCCTGTTCCCGGATGGCCGCATATTACGTAACGCTTCTTGCATCCGGCCACTATCGTGTTGAGGTAGTTTACCATGCCATCGGGGGTTATGGCGCTTGCGAATAACTTGCGTTGAAACCCCGGCTGCGTGGCCACCTGTATGTGTCCGAGGTTTTCCTCGATTATCTCCTGGGCTATGATATTGGCTCTTCCGAAGTCCATGGCTTCCATGTAGATGGATTCCCAGTCCTCATATATGATCCGGGCTGCTTTCAGGAACCGGTAAGCGCGCCTGAACACCGACTCCGCCCCTTTTTGGGCCTGAAGGATTGCCTGTTTGTTGGCGCGAACCGATTTTTCGTCCCAGAACTCACCCAGCCACACGATTTCATCAACCGCCCCCGGCACCTTGGGATCGACTACATGGGGCCAGGTGCCGTCAAGTATCCCGATGCCGATTTCAGGGAACACCACCCCGTCTATGGAACCGTTATCAGAGGAGCAATGATGCATCTCCACGTTGTACCCTCTCTCAACCATATCCCTTGCTATGGCCCTCATGAAAGTGGACTTGCCCACTCCCGGGCCGCCCTTGATCACAAAAACCCTGTTGGCATTCTTAGGGATGATGTAATCGTAGTAAGAGAAGAACCCATCGGGGGTGTTGTTCCCCGGAAACACCCGCTTGATTGAGCCCTTGGTCTGCAAGACCCTGTCCTCCCCTCATAGCTGCCGGCAGCTCCTTGATGTTGTAAACTATAAAGCGAAGCTCTTGCGATCTTAGTCTGAAGCTTCATTGGCATACTATGTAAAACGGCGTGGTCTGGTGAGGGAAGTGTTCCGGATGAAGATGTCGCGAAGGGCGAAGCTTGCCTATAGTCTGGCAATCTGCATGCTGGTGTTGGGTCTTACGGGCCTTAACGTGCTGTTGTCAGTCCAGGCGGTAGCTTTGGACATGGACTTCTACATGTCCACATGGACTGAACTGGACATACCTGGCTCTGCCGGGATGTCCTTGGATGATCTCAGGCTGACGGGCGAGAGACTTCTCGGCTATTTCGTGGGTAGCGAGGCTACTCCCCAGGTTACGGCGGTTGTGGAAGGAGCGCACAGGCCGGTTTTCAGGGAACATGAAATCGAACATCTCCGGGACGTGCGCCATCTGTTCCGGCTGGGGTTCCGCGCAAAACGGGTATGCTGGGCAATGGTCTTAACGGGAGTCTTGCTCGCTGGATGGCAGAGCGGAGTCCCTGGGCATCATGAACAGCGCGACAAGAGACGGTACCTTTACTCTCTTTCCCTCGGGTTAGGCGACCTTATATCAAGATCCTTGAAGGTTGCAGGCTTGGTATTGGTGGCGGCCACAGTGCTTCTCAGTGTGCCCGCCCTGCTTGATTTCACCCGCTGGTGGACAGGTTTCCACCTGATAACCTTTGACAACGACCTGTGGCGCCTTGACCCTCGGTCAGACTGGCTCATCAAGATATTCCCCGAAGAGTTTTTCTCAGCTGCAGTGACGCGTATCGGTCTGTACTCCGCCGCCGTCACTGCAGCTTACATCGTTATCGGTATGCTCTTACGCTTTTCTATAAGCAATATCTCCCCCGACTACGGTAAGTACAACTTCTAGATCCTTAATGTCGTCGGGACTTACGGAAGCTATGTCCTCAGACAGGACCACAAAGTCGCACAGCTTGCCCGGAACCAAGCTGCCCTTCTTGTGCTCTTGGTGCGCCCCGTAAGCGCCGCCCATGGTAAACACCTTCACCGCATCATCCAGCCGCAGCCTTTCGTTGGGGAAAAACCCGGCAGGGGGATTGCCTTCCATATCTTTCCTGGTAACTGCACAGTAAATCCCGCAAAGGGGATCCAAGGGTTCAACCGGGCAATCCGAGCCTCCTGCAAGGGGTATGCCGGCCCTTAGCATGGTGCGCCAGGCGTAAGACGTTCTCATCCTTTCAGGGCCCACCCTTTCCAGGGCCCATCTCATGTCCGTGGAAATGAACTTGGGCTGGATGTCGGCAACCACCCTTGCCCGCTTCATTTCGCTTATGAGATGGGGCGAAAGGATTTGCACATGAACCAGCCTGTGCCTGATGTGGTTGACCGGAAGTTTGGATTGGGCGAAGTTCACTGCTTCCAAGCTCACCCTTGTAGCCCTGTCTCCAATTGCATGGATGGCCACCTGCATGCCGTTGGCATGGGCCAGGTAAACCTGTTGCTTCAGCTGTTCTTCGGAGTTAACCAAGATGCCCGTGTTGCCGGGATCGTCGGCGTATGGCTCTTCCAAAGCGGCGGTCCCTCCCCCAAGGGAACCGTCGGCGAAAAGCTTGATGGCACCTATCCTGAAGTAGTCATCGCCGTCGCCGGCGCGGAGGGGGGTCTCCAACAGATCGGGCATGTATTCCCCATGAATATCCCAGTATACCCTAAGGGGAACTCCCTGAGCCTGGACCTTCCGGTACAGGTCCATGGTTCCCGGGAACCCTAACTGGCTGTCGTTGGTATGGATGGAGGTAAGCCCTTTGGAAAGCGCATGTTCCATCGCTTGCTTCAGCAAGTCCTCCATGATTTCAGGGTTTGCAGGAGGTATGTGGGAGCTTACGAGGCCTATGGCACTTTCACGCAAGATGCCTGTGGGATCTCCGTAGGCATCCCTGTCGATGGCACCTCCGGGCGGGTCCTGGGCATCCCTGGTTATTCCCGCGATTTCGAGAGCCTTCGTAGATGCAACTGCTATATGTCCGCAAGCCCTTCTTAGAAGCACTGGCCTGCCTCCGCAAACCTCATCCAGGTCTTTGCGGGTAGGATATCGCCTTTCGGCGAACACGTCCTGATCCCATCCTCGGCCCAGGATCCATCCGTCTTCGGGAGTCCTGGCCGCCCTCTCGCTCACCCGGGATTTGATCTCCTCTATGGATCGGGTATCGGCCAAAGGAACGTCTCGCAGGGTCAAGGCGAAACCTAGCAGGTGTATATGGCTGTCTATGAACCCGGGCAAGACAGTTTTGCCTTCAAGATCGACTATTTCAGGCTTCGAACCTACCGGGAACGCATCCAGGCACTCGGCGTAATCCCCAATATAAATGATTCTGCCGTCAAGGGCGGCCAAGCTGCTCTGGCGGCGCACATCCCGGCCTGCCGCCCATAAATTGCCGTTGGTGAAGATTGTTGCTTTCACGTAACACTCCCCCTAGTCTTTGCATGCAAACCGTACACATGCTTTGGCAAGTATGTCAGTGGCGTCTACAACTTCGACTGCCAGGTCGCCCTGCTTCAAAATGAGAGGAATCTCGGTGCATCCTGCGATAACCGCTTGGGCGCCACGGTCGGCCAGCAGTTTTCCCTGCTCGAGAATTATCTCCCTGGCCGGCTCAAGCTTTCCGGCTTTGACCAGGTAAATGGACTCCATCACCCTCTTCTGGTCATCCTCTCCGGGCGCAATTGCGGTTATACCCACTGCCGAGAGTGCCTTTTCATACAGGCCGGTTCTCAGGGTCCCCGCGGAAGCCAGGATTCCCACTTGGTCTACTTTGCCCTTGAGGTAAGAAGCCACTTCATCCATCATGTGGAGCACCGGTATGCTCACGGCTTCCTTAACGTCCTCATGAAAATAATGGGCAGTGTTGCACGGCATCGCCAAGAATGACGCTCCTGCCCTTTCTGCGTTTCTGGCGGTTTCAATGAGGATCGGCCTGGGATCAGGCCCCTGCCCGATGATAAACGCAGTCCTGTCCGGGATCTTTGGGTTAGAGTCAATTATAACCCTGAAGTGGTCTTGGTCCTTTTCCGCCGGTGTGTTCCTGATGATCTTCAAATACAAGTCGCATGTTGCCTCCGGGCCCATGCCGCCCACTATTCCGATTGTTTTCATGTCTCTATCTCCAATCGTTCCTGTTATTGTCCCCTTCCAGAACCCGGGTTATGCTGTTGACGTTCTTGTCAAGCATCTCCAGGGTCGAGTTAAGCAAGGTGCGCATTTCAGTCTTGAACCTCATGGCCTTTTGGCGCTGTTCCTCTATTTCCTCATAGGCCTTTCTGCGGATTTCTTCCGCCTGCTCTTTTATGATGTCAGCCTGCCTTCGGGCTTCTTCTATTATGGCATCAGCCTCCCTGGTCGCAGACTCCTTGATTTGATCAGCTGCCTTCTGAGCCAGCACGATCGCGTTCTTGAGGGTTTCTTCCAGCCCCTTGTAATGGTTGATCCTGGACTCCAAGCCTGCGATGTTTGCCTGAAGCTCTTCGTTTTCCCGCATGTACCATTCCAGTTCTGCCACTATCAGATCGAGGAACTCATCTACTTCTTCCTCATTATAACCGCGGAAGGATCGTGTAAACTCCTTGTTATGGATATCCAGAGGCGTCAATCTGGGTATTCTCGTTGACGTTACCTTGGTCTCCTCTTCGCCCATAGGTAGCCCTCCACTTTGTGCGTATTCTCAATCTTAGGAGTTCCACGACGCGGCTTCCGGATCCTTCCCTTTGGCCAATCTGGGGCCAAATAATGCAGTTCCCAGCCGGATCACCGTGGCGCCTTCTTTTATGGCTACCTCATAATCCGACGACATCCCCATTGACAGCTCTTGCAGGTTTTGGGCGGGAATTCCCATGCTTAGCATGTGGTCACGGAGCAGCCTCAAATTGCGGAAATGGAGCCTGGAATCGCCTGGCGGTTGAGACAGAGGAGGGATGGTCATAAGCCCTCTCAACTCCAAACCCTCCAGTTCAAGGATGTATCTGGCCAGCTCATATGCTTCCCCTGGCTTGCAGCCGTGCTTGTTCCGCTCCCCTGAAATATTTACCTGTAAGTAGACCGGCAGAGGACAGTCGCGGTACTTCAGGGAGAACTTCGACAGGGCCGTTGCCAGCTTAGGCCTGTCAACTGAGTGGACCTCGTCGAAGATCCTTGTGGTCAAGGAAGCCTTATTGGTCTGAAGATGCCCGATCATGCACAGGGTTGTGTCTTGGAACACCCCCTCCGCGGCTTTGTCGCGGGCTTCCTGAACGCGGTTTTCACCGAAGTAGGAGATCCCAAGTGCCTTAGCTTCGTTGATTGCTTGCGCGTCAAAACTCTTGGACACTGCCAGGACCCTGACTGACCCAGGATCCCGCCCTGCCTTGTGGCATGCTTGCTCGATCTTGTGCTTGATGGTTTCCAGCTTGCCTTTAATCACCTGACTCTCCTCCCTTCGAGAAATTTCATCCCCTTGAGCACTATCTCGCTGGTTTCACTGATCCCTTGCACCACCGCCCGGTCACCCTTTATCATCCTGACCTCGACCGGGTGGAACACGGCGTAAGTTTTCTGGACCAGGAGCACGCCTGTTTGCCCGTTCTTATCCACCAGGCTCTTGACGGGCACGATGATCCCTTGCTCCCTACGGGTAATGAGGGAGGCATGACAAGCCCTTACATACCTGTCCGGGGAAAGGTAACCGATTGCTCCTGAAATCACCGAGTATCCCGGCGGTTTTCCGTCTGTCACACCTGACACGGTGCAGGCCACCGGGGAACCGGCGCCGATCTCAACCAACACCTTGCTGCCTGTTCTAACATCCGGCCGTTGCTCGGTCTTCACCGTAAGGCAGAATTTCACTTCTTCCCCCGATACTATGCGCCCGATAACATCTCCGAAGGTTACTTCCTGGCCGTCTGCAATCCGGTATTCCGGGGTCTCCCTTATTTCACGTGCCAGCACTGATAATTGGGAAGCATCCATTTCGGCAAGCCTGGCCTCAGTGAGCTCGGGATCCAGAGTTGCAATATCAGCGCAGAATATCCCAGACACGGGGGCCAGGATCTTGACAGAGGATGATGAAGCCACTTGCTGCATTATTTCAACCTGGCTTACCAAATCCGAACGCTCGTCCTCAAGGGCCATGAGCTTGCTCCGGTTCCGGGAAAGCCCGTCCACCTCACGCTCAAGTACCCGCTGCTTTTCCATGAAATCAGCCGTGTTTCCCGAGGCATAGGCTGTTTGCACGTCGTAGAAGGCAGTAACCGCCTGTTGATAGCATTCCTGGATCAAGCCGGACAGTTCCTGAAAAGCATCTCTGGTTTCTTCTTCATATCTTTGCAGCCGGGCTTGTGCCGACGCGAGGTTTTCCTCGATTGAGGCGAGGGTGTCCTTGTCACCGATCTCAGCGATCACGTCGCCTACCCGCACTGAATCGCCATGTTTCACCGTGAGCCGGATGGTTCCGGAGGCAGGTGCCGTGAGCACCGTTTGGCCGCTGCAGAAAACAGCGTCTCCTGAAACCCGTTCGTCGAGTACCCCTGAGCTTCCCCGGCCTATGGGTATTAATGCGCGGAGAAATGCGGATCTGATATCGGGCCAAAGCAGAGCCAGGCCAAGCAACACGAAGATCAGTGCGATGGCGGCATTTCTCACATGGTAGCTGAGTCTTCTCTTCCTGGACCTTTTTCTCTTTGCCATACTAAATAAGAGAGTATTTCACCTAGAGCCTCAAGTCAAGGAGAGCACGAGCATGCTACCTGTTTGAACGCCTGAGGTAACGGTCGGAGAGCTCTACAAGGATTACATCTTCGCCGATTTTCTTGATGCTGTCCCAGGGGATGACGTAATCGTCCCCGTGTCCGAAAAGTCCGAAAGCTTTTGACTGGCCGGGTACTATTACAGCTACTATCCTGCCCGTGGAAAGATCCAGCTCCACATCGACGATATTGCCTAACCGCCGTCCGTCGCTTGTATTGATAACTTCACGCATTGAGAGATCAGACGCCCGGATCATGTGAAACACCTCTCAATAGTATATTGTCCGGGGGTCTGTGAGTTGTATGAGGAGGCTATCTTTTGTGAGGTTCCATTCCCGTGTGTATACCCACTCTTGAAGAGAATATGGCGGAGAGCACTCGTTTACCCCTTTCGAGCAGATCAAGGATGAAGAATCTGAGTTCAGTTTCCACTTCCTTGAGAGAACCTTCATCTACCAGCACATACCGATCATTCTCCATCAAGATGGCAGGCAGGGAACTTGACATGTCCTCGGAAGCGTCGCTTTTCCTTACGATGTCGACGAAACACATGGGAGGATACATGACGCACCACCAGTTATCGCCTTTTCCCGTCCCAAGGGTTATCTTAAGCGATTTGTACACGCCTGCAGGCAGGAGCACCGGTTCCCCGGAGTAGGCCTCCTCGTAATACCTGTCGGGGAAGGCCTCAAGCCCCAGTTGGGCCTTGGCACCGTACCCCATTCCTGATTCAGCCAGGCAATTGCCTGCAACGGTCTTGATTTGAGGCATCAGTTCCTCAAGGATTCTTTCAGCGTGTTCTGCATTTTCCGCGCCCATCAGGTATTCCCCGAACTCCTCTACGATTGAATCCCTGACTTTGAGCTTGACTTCCTGGTCTGCCACCGAATCTGAATTGCCTATTATGTGCAACCTGATCAGGTTGGTCGGAGTATAAGCCTTCCGCGTCTCGTAGGCCCGGGCCATGGCCCAGCCTGCGCTAAGGATAATCCCTGCGACTACCGCCAGCACTACGGCATTAACGAAACCCTTTCCGGCCTTTTTCGCCATTGCTCTGTCCCCCCCCTGTCCTAAAGCGACATATGCTGCCTCATCTGGATGAGGGCAGCCTTTTCAAGCCTGGAGACTTGTGCCTGGGAGATGCCGATTTCCTGGGCAACCTCCATCTGAGTCTTTCCCTCAAAAAACCTCATCCTTATTATTGCCTGTTCCCGCTGGGATAATTTCTGGATGGATTCATTTATGGAGATTTCCCGGACCCATGCGGAATCTTCGCCCTTTTCGTCCTTTACCTGGTCCATAACATAAATGGGGTCGCCGCCGTCGTGATACACGGGCTCAAACAAGCTTATGGGTTCTTGTATGGCATCCAGGGCGTAGACGATTTCATCCTCGGGGATGTTCAACTGCTCGGAAATTTCCTTGATCGAAGGTTCTCTGCCTAACTTGGCGGTCAGGGCATCACGGGTCTGAAGGGCCTTGTAGGCGGTATCCCGGAGAGATCTTGACACCCTTATCGGGTTGTTATCCCTCAAGTACCTCTTTATCTCACCGATTATCATAGGCACGGCGTAAGTGGAAAACTTTACATTCTGATTGAGATCGAAATTGTCTATGGCTTTGATGAGCCCGATGCAGCCTACCTGGAAGAGGTCATCCACGTACTCGCCTCGGTTGGAAAAACGCTGGATTACGCTTAGGACCAGTCGCAAGTTGCCGTTGACCAGCTCTTCCCTTGCAGTGGGGTCGCCCCTCTCCTTGGCTACAAAAAGCTCGCGCATTCTTGCCGAGGAAAGCACAGGAAGTTTGCTGGTGTTGACTCCGCAGATCTCAACCTTGTACAAAGGCGGTTTTCCCCCCGGTGGACAGTCTGCCAATTTTTGTTGAAGTCACTCATAAAAAGTATTGCCTCGATTACCGGGGGTTATACAGAGAGATCCTGCATGTGCTTTGTTTTTACTGTAAATTGACTATGTCTCTGTGCAGTTTTTGCATGATTTTCTTCTCCAACCGGGAGATGTAAGATTGGGAAATGCCCAACATGTCCGCAACTTGCTTTTGGGTGCGCTCAACACCGTCTCTCAAGCCGTAGCGCAGATCCACGATGGTTCTTTCCCGCCAGGGCAGCCGATTTAGCACCAGCCTGAGGACTTGTTTGTCGTCTTCTTTTTCGAGATCGCAATAGATCACGTCCGGAGGGGTGCCTTTCACGTCGGAAAGGCAAAGCTCATTGCCCTCTCCGTCCACATTCAGCGGCTCATCGAAGGAGATCTCAGACTTGGTCTTCATGGTCCTGCGCAAGTACATCAGGATCTCATTCTCGATGCACTTTGAAGCATATGTCGCCAGCCGTATGTTCTTGCTTACATCAAAGGTTGATACCGCCTTGATCAGGCCGATGGACCCAATGGACACCAGATCGTCTATGGGGATTCCTGTGCTCTCGAATTTTTTCGCAATATACACTACAAGCCGCAGATTGCGTTCAATGAGTGTAGACCTTACATCGGGGCTGCCTTCAGTGAGCTGTGCCAGCAAGTTGCTTTCTTCCTCCTGCGACAGGGGCGGAGGCAACGCTTCAGCCCCACCGATATAGCCAATCCTGCCTCCCAACCCCAACCGGGCGACCAAGCGTGCCCATCTCAGGGAAAGCTTCAATTTCAGGTCCGTCCAAAAGACCGGTCTCATACCGGCACACCTCCCTCCGCATTCACAAGTTCGGGGTGCAGCAGGGCTTGATAGAGGCCCCGAGGACTTAGGGGTTTCCCGGCGACTCCTACCAAGGCAGACTTCTGAAACCGGCCGTGTTTGCCGGTGAGGTACAAGGCGTCCGGTTTGAACGCAGGCAGGATCTGCCTGTGGCCTGACACGTTGGTGTAAGGGATCAGCCTCAGCCGTTTGCCTATCTCAGACTCGGTGAGCCTTGTGCTGACCATGTCCCATGCAGACAAGAAGAAGTGAGACACTTCCTGGGGCATGATGTGTTTCAGCGAATCCCAGTCGACCACTACCACCGGCAGGCCCGAAACCGGATCCCTCAAATCGTTTCCCGTGTCTACCATGCCTGTTACCGATATACTCCTACCGCCCAGAGATATCTCAAGCTGCATAAGAGGCCACCGTCGGACAAGGGGGAGATTCAAGGCTTTCCACACATAACCCCCTACGGCCACCGATGCCACCGCAAAGGCCAACGCCCACCACCTGGCATTGGTATAGTATGCCTCGAGCCGTGCCAGATATGGTTTGCCCCACGCGTCTACCGCCATGGCGGTACCTGCAACCATCACGGAACAACCGTAGAAAGAAGCTGCAAGGTAGATTAAGGATATCCCGCGGGCTTCAGGATATGAGAGGAGAACCATCATGAGGCCGGTGATGATCCGTGCGGGGAAACTAAATACCTGCCGGAACGGCAACACCAGAGCCAACACCGAGTACAAAGCACCCAGGCAAGCTGCAAGGGCAAGCCTCTTGGGTTGCGCAGGTGTGTTTGTGACCTTCCCGGCGGCCAGGAGCATCACATAATTGACCGTGAGGTTAACGAAAAATAGCACGTCAACATAGATGTAGCTCTTCACGCTCCAACACCCCGTATGGACATGGATATTCACGTCTGTCCGGGTTTATTACCCAAGCCAGATCATACAGGGGTGAAGCTGCGAAATATGTAACTATGTGTTCATGCCAAGAACTCTATTTACCGGGGCTTTTCACGGGATTTTGCTCTTCTCAGGAATTCGGGTACCTCAAGCAGGTCTCCCGGGTCCACTTTCAACAAGGGCTCCCTCCGGCTGAGCAGCCTCCTTCCCGGAGTGTTGTCGAAACCTGTGGCAATCACCGTTATCTGTATGGTGTCATCAAACTCCTCATTTATGACGGCGCCGAAAATAATGGTAGCGCCAGGATCGGCAGCTTGCATTATGATTTCAGCAGCCTCGTTAACCTCAAATATGCCAAGGTCGGGACCCCCGGTGACGTTCATCAGCACACCTTTGGCCCCCTCTATGGTTGCTTCCAAGAGCGGGCTGGCTATCGCTTGCATGGCAGCTTCCCTGGCTTTGTTCTCCCCGCTTGCCACACCGATGCCCATGAGCGCCGACCCTGTGTCCATCATGACAGTTCTGACGTCAGCAAAATCGAGGTTGATGAGCCCGGGTACGCATACCAGGTCCGATATGCCCTGAACTCCGTGGCGGAGCACGTCATCGGCAACTTTGAACGCATCCAATATGGAAGCGTTTTGGTCTACAACTTGAAGCAGACGGTCATTGGGTATGACTATGAGGGTATCTACGCTTTCGCGCAGTTTTTCAATGCCTTCCAGGGCAACCGCCATCCTCCGGCGTCCTTCAAAGGAGAAGGGCTTTGTCACCACACCGACGGTCAGGGCTCCCACTTCTTTGGCGGCTTGGGCGACGATAGGAGTGCCGCCCGTTCCTGTGCCTCCTCCCATACCTGCGGTGATAAAAACCATGTCGGCACCTTTTAGGTGTTCGAGGATGTCGCCCCTTGACTCCTCTGCGGCTTTTTGGCCTATCTCCGGATTGGCGCCTGCGCCCAGACCCCGTGTTAGCGATTGGCCTATCTGGATCTTAGCCGGGGCCAGGGACAAATTGAGGGATTGGGCATCTGTGTTGATGCAGATAAACTCCACGCCTTTGACGCCTGCTTGAATCATGCGGTTAACTGCGTTGGTTCCACCACCTCCTACGCCAACTACTTTCAGGTTTGCATATCTGGGTTGCTCTTCGATCATGGCCACACAACTCCCCTCCCGGTCAGCTATACATTCCACATTATCTCTCTATTAACCTTCACCTTTTGCCGGGGTTGTGCCTTTATCCCCCATCCATTCCTTCAATAAATGTCGTCTTATCCTGCCCAGGTTGTTAAAAATCCTGACACCTAGTGCCACAACTGCTGCAAGGTACAGTTCGATGCCCAAGACGTCGCCGATGTAAACAAATGCGGCGGCCAAGACGGTATTTCCGAGGAAGCCGGTAACGAAAATCGCTATATCAAAGTCCCCCTCCAGGCTGGCCCTTAAGCCGCCCAGAGACGTATCTACCCCGGCAAGCAGGCTGACCGCCAGGTAGCGGGCAAGGATCGCGGGAATCGTCCATGGAATGTTAAGCCCGATTATGATGCCAATTAGCAAGGCAGCCAAGAGATGCCACATCACGATCCCTCTTTCTGAACCGGTTTTGCAAACCTGAAATTGAGTGTCCCTGTATAAGCGGGCAGTGTGATCTCCTGTTCCATCTTGATCTTGATCTCTATACCCCAGAAAGAAAGGTTGTCCACAACTCCTCCCCGCATTCTCAACGCATTGTGTAGTGTCTCCGGGTCACCTATGGCCTGGATTACCAAAGGTGGGGCCAACCTCACACCGTTGATCATGATTACCGCGCCTGCGCAGCGAATCTCAGTTGTGGCCACGACCCGCTGGCCGTTTATGGCCAGCGCTTCTGCGCCTGATGCAAGGAGTTCATTTATCACTGCCAGCACGTCGTCATCGTGGATGATGAAAAGATTGGGATCCTGGCCCGGTGGAATCTCCTTCTTGGAGTCATGCATTTCTAACGTAACGCCTGGGCCCTTCACTTCGGTGAGTCCTGCCAGAACCCTGGCTTTAAGGAGCTCTTCCTGCAGCACCTTGACCTGGCTCTCAGTGCTTTCGGTGGCTACCATGGCTTCAGCCACCTGATCTCTCAACGCCCTCACTTCGTCCCTTAAGCGGTCCCTTTCTTCTTCTGTGGCGCCGAGCAGCAAGGCCAATTCTTCTGCCCGCTGATAATGCACGCTTCCGGGTGAAGATGGCCGCACTCTGAGCTGGGTAGCCAGCATGAAGCCGAATAAAACGAAAATGATGGTGAGTGCTACCTGCGAACCACGACGGCTCACAGTGGTCATCCCCCCTTCCCTGTTATAGTTTGAGTTTAACTGCATGTTTATCAAAGCGCAAATCAACGTACTCGGCGAGTTGGCCTTGTTGTTCCAGTTCCGTCAGGATGGATTCAAGCAGGTCCAATCTGAACTCACAATCCGTCTCATATCCACCCATGAACACGATGCAGCCGTCATCGAGTATGAGGGTACACTCTCCTTGTTCGACATTGAGTTCGATCACTTTGTTCCGGGACAGGGGGCCAAGCCCGGTGACTATCTTGAGGCCCCACTCGTATTCCGGCCCGAGAAACTGGCCCGGGGACAAGACCCCCTGGACCCCTGTAAGGGCGATAAGGTCGCCGAAAACCCCGTCATCTTCCTGGAGTACCCGCCCTTCACCGTCTATGAGCCATATCTTGCCGGCTACAGGTGCGAACACCACCGGTGTGCGCTCGGTCACATCTATGACAATTGTATCAGGGAATCTCTTTGTGCAACGCACCTCTTTTATCCATGGTGACGACTGGATGGCTTTTTCGATCTTGTCCAAATCCAGGTCGAAAATGCTCGCCGACTTCTGGCTGCACCTGGCTATTATCTCCCCGTGGGGAACCTTGTCCGCCCCGTTGATAACGTAATTTCTCACCGAGAAGAAAGGGGACCTCAGGAACAAGAATACGCTTGTGAGAAAGAAAAACACCACCACCAAGGACCAAGGCGAACTCCAGCCTGTCTTTTCAATCCTTGCTTCTCTGACCGATCTCCTCCGGATATTTGCCCTTTCTTGTCTCATAGTGCTTGCGAAACCTCATCCTTGCCTGACTATTTTGGCTCCCAAGGCGGCCAGTTTGTGCTCAAGGCGTTCGTATCCCCGGTCAATGCTTTCAACCCCGGAAACGATGGTTTGGCCGTCTGCCGCCAAACCTGCCAGCACCAGAGAAGCCCCCGACCGGAGATCGCTGGATACCACACGGGCGCCGGACAGACGTGGTACGCCTTTTATTATAGCAGTTCTGCCTTCTGTCCGGATACGGGCACCCATCCTTCCCAACTCCTCAGCTTGCTTGAACCTGGACTCGAAGATTGTCTCGGTGATCACAGACGTGCCCTCAGCGATAGACAACAAAGCCATCATCTGTGGCTGCATATCGGTGGGGAAGCCAGGATAAGGCAAGGTCTTAATATCCGTGGGCCTGAGCCGGCGTGAGCCTGTTACGCGGATGCCTTTACCCGGGACGGATACGGTTACCCCTACTTCCCTGAGCTTGGACGCAACCGCCTGGACATGTTCGGCCACGGCGTTCTTGATATAGACATCCCCTGTGGTGATGGCGGCCCCTACCATGAGTGTGCCTACCTCTATCCTGTCGGGCATGACCGCGTGTTCGCACCCTCTGAGCGCTTCCACACCTTCTACGCGTATTACATCGGTGCCTGCCCCTCGGATTCTTGCCCCCATCGAGTTCAAGAAGGTCTGCAAATCAACGATTTCCGGTTCTTTGGCTGCGTTGCGGATGACGGTCATCCCGTCAGCCATGGCAGCGCACATCATGATGTTTTCAGTGGCGCCTACAGACGGTATGTCGAGGTGGATGTCGGCACCCTGGAGCCTGCCTGTTTCCGCCATGATATTGCCGTGGGCTTCCTCGAACACCACACCCAGGGCTGACAGCCCCTTGAGATGCTGGTCAATGGGCCTCTGGCCGATATCACATCCGCCCGGATACGATACGGTGGCTTTTCCCATCTTGGCCACCAGGGGGCCTATGAGGAATATCGAGGACCTCACTTGCCGCATGAGGGTGTCGTCAACCACCCAACTGCTCAGGGCAGTGGGATCGATGTACAGTGATCGGCCTTGATTTACTCTCTCTACGGTTGCCCCGAGGCTGCGCAGGATTTCAGACATCACCCTGACATCCACAAGGTCGGGAGCATTGTGCAAGATGCATGGCGATCCTGCCATCACCGAAGCAGCCATAATGGGAAGCACCGC
This sequence comes from Candidatus Fermentithermobacillaceae bacterium, assembly GCA_012512325.1. Classification (GTDB taxonomy): domain Bacteria; phylum Bacillota; class Sulfobacillia; order Fermentithermobacillales; family Fermentithermobacillaceae; genus DTU015. The sequence goes on from JAAZEL010000079.1 coordinate 16,162, forward strand.
GTTCTTCCCGCCGCTGACCGCAATATCCCCGCTGAGTCGGTTACCGCCTTGAATGACGAATTCGGGCATTATCCACATCACACCTCCGGTATGGGCAACCGGCCATGCCTTAGGATTTTCTGATCCATTGTACGAAACCGCCGGAAAACCTGTTACTCAAGTCGCCAGCAGCTCCTTCAAGATGTCATGGGCTTTCCATATGTCTCCCGCACCCAGGGTGATCAATACCGCCTCTCCCCCGCAAAGCCCGGCTGCCAAAGCCGCCGCCTCTTCCATGTCGTGGACCAGGGACACGCAGGGATGGCCTGCTTGTTCTATGGCTTTGCTTATCATGCCGGGATCCGCTTCCGGATCTTGTTTTTCCCCGGGGCCGCCGTAAATGCCCGTTACGACAACTGCATCTGCCTTTGAGAAAGCGGTGCCGAACTGGGCATGCAGCAGCTTGGTGCGTGAGTACCTGTGGGGTTGGAAAAGAGCTACAACTCTCGAATCAGGGAGGATTGCTTTCACCGTGTCCAGGACTGCAGCGATCTCTTTGGGATGATGCGCAAAATCGTCCAACAGGAGTACTCCTCCCAACTGCCCGATCCGTTCCAACCTGCGCTTGACGCCCGGAAAGCTCGCAAGCTCCCGGCACGCCGCTTCCGGCTCCAACCCGGCACACACAGAGGCCGCTATGGCTCCCAGGGCGTTTTGGACATTGTACATGCCGGGCATCTTAAGCTCTAACGACGCCACGCGTTGCCCATCACGGTAAACGCGGCACTTGGTTCCCCATCCGTCTTTCTCTATGTCCCTTGCCTGCCAAGCGGCGTCATTGTACAGCCCGTAGGATACCGCATCCGGGTGACGCTCTGCCCATTGCCTCAACCAAGGGTCATCGTTACACACAATCCGTGCACCCTGTTGCTTTGTCCCGGCGAGATATGAGTAGAAAGCCTCTTTCAACGCGTCAAAACTGCCCCAGTATTCAAGGTGGTCGTTGTCGATGTTGGTGACGATATTGATGTCAGGCGTACACTTGAGGAATGAGCCGTCGCTTTCATCTGTTTCTATCACCGCAAAGGGGCCGTCCCCGGCACGGGCGTTTCCGTTGTCTCCCAGGTCGCCGCCAATCAAGTAAGTCGGGTCTTTTCCCGCCTGTTTCAGGATCCAGGCGACCATGGCCGAGGTTGTGGTCTTACCGTGGGCACCTGCCACGGCGGCGATTTTCTTCCCGGCAATCGTCGTGAGCAGCATGTCCATGCGATGTATCGCCGGGATCCCCCTCAGTCTGGCTTCCACCACTTCAGGGTTGTCCTCTGATATGGCAGATGACACTACCACCACATCGGGGTTCAAGATGTTGGCCCCGTCGTGTCCTATGAACACCCGGGCCCCCATCCTGCTGAGACGCCTGGTGACCTCGCTGGGCTTGATGTCCGATCCCGAGACTTCCACCCCTTGGCTGAGCAGGATGGTGGCGATGCCTGACATGCCCTGCCCGCCTATTGCTACGAAATGAACCCTTTTCATATTGCACCCTCTTTTGTTCTCACATCTCACATGTAATACTATGACCCTGAGGTGCCCCTTGGTCATCGGACACCCCTTGCGAGGGCTATCAGTTCCCTGGCTATTTGCTCCGCTGCATGCGGCCGGCCGAGTCCCATGGCAGCTCCGGCCATTTTCGCCCGCCGTTCCGGGTCATGGAGGATTTGTCTCACACTCTCTTCTACCTGTTTAAAGGTATCCGGACCTTCCCTTACCACCACTGCAGCTCCGGCAGCTTCCAACACCCTGGCATTGTACTCCTGATGATTGGCCACCACGTTTGGAGAAGGCACAATCACCGAAGGCAGCCCAAGGGCGGTTATTTCCGCAAGGGTCATTCCACCCGCCCGGGCCAACACCAGGTCACATGCTCTATATGCCTTTTCCATGTTGTAAACATAAGGCTGTAAGATAATATTGCCAGATTTTGCCCCGCCTATGCCCGGCTGCTCGACGGCGCCCAGAGCAGCCACGGCATTTTCGTAGTAATCCCGCCCGGTTATGAGAAGCATTTGACCGCTAAACCTGGCTTCGAGGGCCAAGCTCAGTGCAAGGTCAACCAAGAATCTGGCACCCCGGGACCCTCCCAACACCAGCAAGGCAGGTCCGCCGCCCAGCCCAAGAGCGGCCCTGGCTTCGTCCTTTCCCGTAGGTTTCAGGAGGTTAAGCCTCACTGGGTTGCCTGTGACTTTCACCTTTGCTTGTCGCGGAAAATGCTCGACCGATTCCTGCCACGCCACGAAGACCTTGTGGGCAAACCTTGACAGCACCAGATTGGTCTTCCCCGGGATCACGTTTTGCTCCTGAATCGCCCGCGGGATGGCCATGATGCGTGCCGCCAGCATCACCGGCCCTGAAACATACCCGCCTGTGCCAAACACCACGTCAGGCTTGAACGACCTTATGATGCGGCAAGCATCACCCACACCCAAGGAAGCAGCCCAGATCCCTCTTAGGGCCGACGACAGGGACTTGCCCCTGATTCCCGAGGATCTTATGGTTTCAAAATTCAGACCCTCTTTAGGTACCAGCTCCCTCTCCATACCTTGGGCCGTCCCCACATAGAGCACTCTCGACCTGGGAACCAGCCGGACCAGGGCTTCGGCCACGGCTACCGCCGGGTATATGTGACCGCCTGTCCCACCTCCGGTGACTAAACATCTCATGTTTTTGTTTAACGCCTCCTACCGGTTGGCATACCGGGAAATATTCAGCAGTACTCCTGCAGACAGGAGGCTCACGAGAAGTGACGAACCTCCGTAACTCACAAAAGGCAGGGTTATGCCTGTAATGGGAAGGGAGCCTGTGGCCACGCCGATATTCACCACCGCCTGCAGCGAAATCAGGGTAGTGAACCCTGCCGCCAGAAGGCACGAGTATCTGTCAGGCGCAGCCATGGCGGTCCTGTAACCTCTCCAGGCAAATGTGAAGAACAGCAGCAGCACCAAGCCGGTACCGAAAAATCCGAGTTCTTCACCGATCACGGCGAAAATGAAGTCTGTATCCGGTTGGGGCAGATATGACCATTTCTGACGTGAATAGCCCACCCCTGTGCCGAAAGGGCCGCCTGTCCCCAAAGCGTACAGGGCCTGTATTATCTGCCAGCCGGTTCCGGTGGGATCTTTCCATGGGTCAAGAAAGGCCAGGAAGCGCTGCCTTCGGTAATCCTCAGACATGATCACGTAGTACAGCAAGGGTGTTGAAGCAGCGCCCAGAAAAGCAAGGTGAAACAGCTTGGCCCCCGAGATGTACAGCACCACCACTGCAGTTCCGGCGATGGTGACCGCAGTGCCAAGGTCGGGCTCGAGCAGGATGAGTCCGAAGGTGATGCCCAGGGCCGCCAGGTAGGGTGCGAGTCCCGTGATAAACTCCCTGATTTTCTCTTTTGTGCGGGCGAGATTGTCTGCCAGGAACAGGATAGTGGTGAACTTGGCAAGTTCTGCAGGTTGAAACCCCAGGCTTCCGATACCCAGCCAACGTCTCGCCCCATCCCTCATCTGCCCTGCGCCCGGGATCAAGACGAGGATCAAGAGCAAGAGGGACAGGATGTATGCGATAAAGATGAGGTTCCTGTAGCGCCAGCAGTCGTAGTTCATCAAGAAAAACATACCTGTCAAGCCCAATCCTGCCCACAGGCTTTGCCTGAACAGGTAGTAGTAGGGGTGTCCGTAAAACCGGATGGACTTCACCATGCTTGCTGAGAACACCATGATTATCCCAAGGGCAACCAGCGTAAGTGCGGCGAAAAACAGTATGTAATCGGGATCTCCCCTCCGCACAATACCCTGTGCCCTCTTCCTTCTCACTAGGACCCCCCCTGATCTATACATATGCCATTGAAACCATCCCAAGGATGGCCCCGGCAAAGGCAACAAACCAGAAAAGGTACACAATACGCTTCTCGCTCCACCCAATCAGTTCAAAGTGATGGTGAATCGGGGTCATTTTGAAAATCCGCTTTCCGAACAATTGGAACGAGAACACCTGAAGCATCACTGAGATCACTTCTACCAGTTGTACCAGTGCTATCAGCGGAAGTACAAGTTCCGTCCTGGTTGCAATGGCGTACCCCGACAAAAGCCCTCCCAGAGCCAGGGCGCCTGTATCTCCCATGAACACCTTGGCAGGGTTATAATTATGCACCAAGAATCCGAGGAGGGCCCCGGCCGAAACCAAGGCAAGTGCGGCCAGGCCGGCCAACTCCGGCCTGCCGACGGCTCTGGCGTACCCATGGGCTATAAAAGCATAGGCACCCAGGCCGAAGGTGGCCACTCCCGCTGCCAAACCGTCGAGCCCGTCAGTGAAGTTCATTCCGTTGCCTGTACCTACAATCAGCACCATACCCAAGACTGGGTACAAGATCCCCAGGTCAAGATTGCTGCCCGAGAAGGGCAGTACCACGGCGGAGCCCCTGTCTGCAAAGAAATACATGAACAAGGCTGCGAACAGCACTTGGAGGGCCATTTTTTCCCTGGCCCTCAAGCCCAGGGACCTGCCCAGGCGGATCTGCCTGTAATCATCGATGAACCCAATGAGGCCGTATGCCAACATGAGCCCTAGGATCAGCACTTCCTCCCTTGTCGGCCGGCTTCTATCCAGAAGGAAAAACCCTGCCCGGGAGAGGAGAATGGCGGAGATGAACATAAGCCCTCCCATTGTGGGCGTCCCCGCCTTTTTCTTATGCGTTTGCGGGCCTTCTTCACGGATGTGTTGGCCAATCTTGAGTTCCCTGAGCTTGGGGATCAGCAGGTATCCGGACAAGGCCGAAAGGATGAATCCAGGGAGCAAATGCACCATCAGTGGCTTCAACATGGGTCATCTCCTGTTAAGCGATTGTCCAAGTCCGACAGGAAATCAACCAGCCCTTCGAATTCAAGACTCCTGGACGCTTTGACCAGGTAAGTATCTCCCGGCCTGATGAGCTCACACAGGAGACCGGTGGCGCTTTGTTTGTCGGGAAACCATGACGATAAATCGTCCTGTGTGGTTGCAGCTTCATCCCAACCTTGTTTGATATAGCTGCTAAGGGGGCCGATTGCCACAAGAACGTCGGCCTTATTCCGCGCGTACCTGCCCACCTCAAGGTGGGCGGCAGGCCCGTATTCGCCCATCTCCAGCATATCTCCCAGGATGGCTATTTTCCTGCCTCCGCCCACTGACTCCAGCAGATCCAGGGCCGCCGTCATTGATTTCACGCTGGCGTTGTACGCGTCATTTATGATGGTGATGCGTTTTCCCTTCACCACCTCCAGCCTCATGGGGCTGAGGGCAACCTCGGCCAGGCCCTGGGCGATTTCATCTGCCGAGAGCCCCAGCTCAAACCCTATGGCTATTGCAGCCAGGGCATTTTGAACCTGGTGTACCCCGGGCACTCCCAGCCTGAACCCAAATCGACGGCCTTTGTAGTTCACCTTGAAATCGGTGTGCCCGGTGTCTGAGGGCCTGACGTGGTATCCTGAGCAGTCAGCGTCGGGACTGAACCCGTAAGTCACCTTTCTGCACCTGGCATGGTTCCCGGCTTCGAGCACCAATTCGTTGTCGTGGCAGAGCACCGCCAAGCCGTCTTGGGGCAAGCTCTCAAGCAGCTCCCTCTTTGCCAAAGATATTTCCTCGAGGTTGCCTAACACCCCGATGTGCGAGGCTGAAATATCAGTGAGCACTCCGATTTTGGGTTTTGCAATGCCGCACAATTCCTTGATTTCTCCCCTGGCCCTCATAGCCATTTCTAACACGGCGTATTCATAGCCGGGCTCCATACCCAGTATTGCCAGGGGAAGGCCTATATGGGAGTTGAGGTTGCCTGGGTTCTTGTAGGCCGTGAACCTTCGGTTGAGCACGGCCCCGATCAAGTCTTTGGTGCTCGTCTTGCCAACGCTGCCTGTGATGCCGATCACGGTAACGGGCAGGCGGCTCCGGTGAAAGGCCGCAAGATCGCCCAGGGCCTTTACGGTGGATTCCGTCAATATAAGGCCGAAAGCGGGATTAGCCGTTGCCACCGGACGTTGGACTAAGGCCCCTACAGCCCCCTTTGCGGCCACGACATCCAGGAAATCATGGCCGTCCGCCCTCTGTCCCTGTATGGCGCAGAACAGGGCTCCGGAGACGTCTTTCCTGGAGTCGATGGCAACACCCGACAAACGGGATGCCGGGTCCCCCTGAATCAGCTTTCCACCTGTGATTCGGGCGATTTCGCCCAGAGTGTAGTTCACGCAACGCTCTCCCCTATTCCAATACCTACCTGCTTCTGGCCGCTATCGCTTTGGCGGCTTCCTCAAAATCATCGAAGTGAACGGTCTTGTCCGCGAAAACCTGGTAAGCCTCATGGCCCTTGCCCGCTATCACCACTACATCTCCGTCCTGTGCCAGAGATATTGCCCTGCAGATGGCTTCCCTGCGATCTCTTATGCGTAAATAGGATATGCAGGGCTCCTTCTCCATGGCTTCGAGAACTCCCGACTCTACCTGGTCCAGGATATCGTCTGGGTTTTCAGTGCGGGGATTGTCGTTGGTTATGACGACTACGTCAGCGATTTCCCCGGCAATCCGCCCCATTATGGGACGCTTGCCCTTGTCCCGGTCGCCGCCGCACCCGAAAACCGCGATCACCCGATTTCCGGCCACTTCCTTTGCCGTCAGCAGGATATCCCTGAGGCTTTCGGGAGTGTGGGCGTAATCCACCCAAACGGCGAAGCCGCGGGATCCAGGAACAGGTTCGGCCCTGCCCCGCACTGATTCCAGTCCCGACAATGCTTCCGCCACTGATTCAAGTGTCATGCCCATGCCTAGGCCCACGGCGCCGGCTGCCAGGCTGTTCATAATGTTGAACCTACCCGGAAGATTTACCTCCGCTTCTTGCCGTTGGCCCCGGAAGCATAGGGTGAACCGGCTGCGCCTGGGTCCCGTTTGTGGATTTAGGGCCCTTAGGTCCGCCCCTTCGGAAAAGCCGCATGTAATGACCTTGGCCTTGTTTTCGGGTATGAAACGTCGCCAATGGGGGTCGTCCGCGTTCAGGACCGCCAAGGGAGTATGGGGGCTCTTCCCTTGTGACA
>JAAZEL010000080.1 GCA_012512325.1 Candidatus Fermentithermobacillaceae bacterium
ATACCTGGGTGATGGTCGTATATTCCAGCGGCATACATATTCCCCCATGCTAAAACTTTGTGCTCATGCCTAGACGGCCTCAAGCCTGGACTCGTCGCGTATTGCGGCCATAATCGCCTCGTACTCTTTGAGCCACTCAGCTTCAGGCACCGTCCTTGCCCTTGCAATACGCTCCCTCACTTCCATCCCAAGGATGGTGTCCAGCTTTGCGCCCCTTTGGAGAAGCTCCATCCCTGCCCGGTGGAACTCGAGGATGATTTTCAAGAGCCCGTACTGCTTCTCCTGGGAACAATACGTATCTATCTCGTGGAACGCGCTCTGGTACAGGAAGTCTTCCCGCAAGGACTTGGCTGTTTCAAGCACCATCCTCTGCCTGTCAGACAGGGAATCCACGCCCACGAGCCTCACTATTTCCATTAGATCATCTTCTTCCTGAAGCAACGCCATGGCTTGGTCGCGCATGTCAGGGAAGTCCCTTCCCGCAGATTCCCTGTAATACTGATCGAGCCTGTCAGCGTAGAGGGAGTAGCTGTTGAGCCAGTTGATGGCCGGGAAGTGCTTCCTGGCAGCCAGCCTGTCGTCCAGTCCCCAGAATACTTTAACAATGCGCAAGGTGGACTGGGTTACCGGCTCGGACAAGTCGCCTCCGGGAGGAGATACGGCGCCGATTACGCTTACCGCTCCGAGACGGTCATCAGAACCCAAGAGCTTGGCCTTGCCCGCCCTTTCGTAGAACTCTGAAAGCCTTGAGCCCAGATACGCAGGGTACCCTTCTTCACCCGGCATCTCTTCAAGGCGTCCTGAGATTTCCCTGAGCGCCTCGGCCCACCTGGAAGTGGAGTCTGCCATGAGGGCCACGTCGTAACCCATATCCCTGTAGTATTCAGCGATGGTGATCCCTGTATATATCGAAGCTTCACGGGCAGCCACAGGCATGTTGGACGTATTGGCCACAAGGATTGTGCGCTCCATAAGAGGCCTGCCCGTATCGGGGTCCTGAAGTTCCGGGAACTCCAGCAATACGTCGGTCATCTCGTTGCCCCGTTCGCCGCAGCCGATGTACACGATAATCTGGGCATTTGCCCACTTGGCAAGCTGGTGCTGGATTACCGTCTTGCCGCTTCCGAAAGGCCCGGGAACGCACGCGGTGCCTCCCTTTGCTATGGGGAAAAAGGTGTCTATCACCCTTTGGCCTGTAACCAACGGCTCAGACGGAGGCAGTTTTTCCTTGACGGGCCTGGGCCGGCGCACCGGCCATCGTTGAAGCATGGTGATGGCTTGTTCCCCATGCTCGGTCTCAATCACGCAGACAGTCTCAGTGACTGTGAACTCGCCTTCGCTTATGGATTTCACGGCGCCTTGGCCCACATGAGGGGGTACCATGACTTTGTGCACTATAACAGGGGATTCCTGAACCGTCCCGATAATGTCGCCGGAACTTACGGCCTGGCCTACCTCAACCGCCGGCGCGAAACGCCACTTCTTTTCGCGGCCGAGTCCGGGGGCTTCAAGCCCGCGGGTGATGTAATCTCCGGCCATTTCTGCCAGAACGTTAAGAGGCCTCTGAATTCCGTCAAAGAACGATCCTATGAGTCCCGGCCCCAGTTCGACGCTTAGAGGAACTCCCGTTGAGACTACGGGTTCACCCGGCCCCACCCCTGACGTTTCCTCATATACCTGGATTGAAGCGGTATCGTCCTTAAGTTCTATGACTTCGCCGATAAGCCTGTCTTCGCCAACCCTTACAACGTCGAACATGCGGCAGCCGGCCATGCCGGAAGCTACCACCAAAGGCCCGGATACTTTAACAATCCGTCCTGTAATCTGGTCTTGTGCCATGCCGCATCATTCCTCTCCCTTGAACAAAATGTCTGCCCCAACCGCTCTTTCCACACGTTTGCGCAAAAGCTCCATACCCACGCCCCGGGGCTTACGCGCATCGGGCAAAATAGTAACCACGGGTTTCGGCATATCGTATAAAGGCTCAAGGTCCTTCTCCAAAATCTCAGCTATCTCCTCAGTCACAAGCAAGATGGCATAGTCTCCCTTTAATATGGCTCTGAGGTGCTCACGGGCTTCATTAGGGTTATCCGCAGGAAACGCAACCACGCCGCTGGCCTTGAACCCCAACACCGCGTCTCTTTGACCCAGAACAGCTACTTTAGGCATAGCTTTCACGCAACCTCTCTGATATCTCATGCTCCGGAATCAAGGACTGTTTTCCGGAAAGGATGATTCTCAGGTTCCGCACCTCAACTTCTCGCCCGAACATGTATCCAAATACCGGCTCAGGGCCCAAGCTAATCTTCCTTGCTTGGCGGACCAGCTTGACCATGGCGTTGTCGCACTCCCGTTCCCATCCGGTAAGCGGCTGTCCCTTCTGCGCCTGGCTAACGCCCCGGTTTGCCAGGTGCTCCAGCCGGGCGTGCTTGTAGACGTCTGCGACCCCTCGGTAACCTCTGATGTAGCCTTCGGCCAGCCGGGCAGCATCTACGTTGCCTCCGGGAATCAGGATGCCTCCGAAATCAGAGCTTGAAATCCCCAGGAGGTTTGCTCTCACCGCCATCTTGAGGTTTATGATGTCAATCTCGGACCGTATGATCTCCTCAAGTGCATCATACCCGGACTTCCTGTAAACCGATGCAGCCCATGTGTAATATGACTTATCTATCAAGCCATCCACTTCAAAGGAGCTAAGCTGCCCGATTTCGGCTTGTGCCAACACCCGGGCATACACCGCCGCCAGCTCGCAGGTTACCTTGTAGGCGCTTTCCCCAATCGAATCAGGCTCTAGCTCCAACGGCGCCACAGGCGCTTGCCCCTGGCGTACCGGCTTCAGGGCTTCCATTAGCTCCTCCGGTGTAAGGTTGCCCAGCCTGGAAAAGCCGCCCTCTTCAGCGGGAACCTGGAGCATCTCGGCCTTTAGCAACACCTTTAGATTGTGAAAATCGTAGCGCGCCCTGTACGCGGCGATTATCAACGGTTCGGGAGCAAGTCTCATCACCTTGTCGTGGACGGCCTTGACCGCTTCCTCCAGGGCAACCTCAAACATGTCCGCATGTTCAAGCTTCGAAACATAAGGACCGTAAAACGAGTCCCTGAGCGCCATAAGGGCCCCTTCCAAATTCCCTGCATCCAACACCTTAGCCAGGTCGCTCCTTGTGAGAAGCCCCTTTTCAATTGTCCTGATCCGGCCCACAGGGCTTGCCCAAAGATAGTCCCTCAAGTCGCACTCTCCTTCTCCGGCTCCTCAAACAGCACCTTGGCCAGTTCTATTTCAAGGTCTTCCCTTATCAGGCTCAAGATTGCAGGGAATGTCACGTTATCGGCCACCAGGCCCTTTTTCAGTATGAAGCCGCCACCCAGCCTGTCAGGGACGTATGAAACTTTCAGCTTGCCTGCCTTTCCCTGGGCTTTCAACGCCTGGTTAACCGCATTGCCAAAATCAGCGCCCAGCCTGGATTCGTCGTGTTTGCTCAAAATGAGCTCTTCCGAACCGTCAGCCTTCCGCCCTATCAATTCGATGAGCAGCGCCCGGTACTCGTCCCCCGGCAGGTCGGCCAAACGTCTCACGGCTTCGTCGAACACCTGGGAGATAAGCTCCTGCTTCACTTCGAGGATCATCTGCTTCTGCTGCATATCGCTGCGAGAAGCAGCAATACTTCTCACCTGCTCAGCCTGGGCCTCGGCTTCCCTAAGGATTTCGGCCTCTATCCGGGAGGCTTCTTCCCTGGCCGCTTCTATCCTGGATTCGGCATTGGCCTTTGCGGAAGCCAGGATTTCCTGCTTAAGGGATGCCGCCCTCTCGCTAATTTTCTCCAGAATATCTTCCAAGGGCATGTTGTTTCCCCCTAGATGTTGACTGCAAACATAATCAGCAGGATGGATGTAAGAAGACCCAGTACTGCGTAGGTCTCTACCATAGCTGACAAGATCATGCCTTTTCCTGATTCGTCAGGCTTTTGAGCTGCAATATCCATACCTGCGAGGGAAACCTTTGCCTGGTACAGCGCAGACATGAGGCCGGACAGACCTGCAGGAAGACATGCAAAGAACACCTGCCATCCCTGTTCAAGGGTGAGAGTCAATACCCCACCGAAAGCGTTCATCTTGATCAAAGCAAGGAAGGCCACCAAGAATCCGTAAATTCCCTGGGTTCCGGGAAGAGCTTGCAGAGGCAGCACCCGGCCGAAATTCTCCGGTTCTTCCGCCGTGATCCCTGCTGCTTTTTCTCCTGCAACACCCACACCCACGATTGAGCCGATCCCGCTCAGCACCACTGCAAGTCCTGCGCCCATGAGCGCCAGCGCGTTACCGCCCAGCACCTCACCGAAAAACGCACCCAAAACCAGGCACACTGCCAGAAGAACGATTCCCACAACGGTCCAACTTCCTACCATTCCTTTGAACACAAACGCTCCCTCCCAGTCTGTCTTACTTTTCCATTGCTAGCTTTGACCGTCTATTGCTGACTTCCGCCATCTAACGTGACACTAGGTGACACGCACCACTGTGACGCGCGGTTTTCAATCGGTTAGCGACACGTTTTCCTTCACCCTCCTAAGCGGCCTAAACGGCGTTCCACCCCCCTCGAAGAATTTGCTGAAAAATTCAACAAATTGCAAACGCCCAGAGTGAACAAAACTGCCCAGTGCGTTGATTGCCAGGTTCAGCAAGTGCCCGAAGGCCAGTATCACAGGGATGACCACCCAGCCGAGTCCTCCCAACATGTCCACAACCAGTCGCGAAATGGTGTTCACAACCACACCGATGATGGCGCTGGCAAGCATCAGCGCGAGGATGCGGGCATAGGACAACACGTCTGAAAAATAGCCGACGATGTCATAAAACTTGCCTACCGCAGATATCGGCTTCATAAAGATGCTCTTCTGGTTGCGGGCACCTGAAATCATCACCAAGACGGCACCTGCAGCCATGATGTATAGGCCAACACCGCTTTGGATTACGCCCGCCTTGGACAGGCCCCACAGAACAAGCCCTGGCAGGAATATGACCCAGGAGCCATGATCGATAATCCCCTCTACCACATTCCCGCCACGGATGGTGCCCACCATCTTGACGATGATCCCTACCCAGATGTGGACGATCCCGAAGGCCAGGGATACCAGCAGCAGAGTCATGGGATCATTAACCGGGTCCAGGACCGCCATACTTGAGGTTATCCTCTCAATGACAGTGCCCTTTAGGAACTGCACAGGGAAGTCTCCGAACCAGCTTCCTGTGAGGGCACCTGCAAGGATCGTAGAAAAACCACAATACATAAGGAGCCTCATGAACCTCTCGTCTTCAAGGTTCTGAGTCTTTATGAACCACCATGAGAACAGGGACAGCATGATTCCGTATATTGCATCACCCAGGCACAAACCAAAGAAAAGCCAAAAGAACGGGGCCAACCAAGGGGTGGGATCCAGCTCACGGTAGTTGGGGTAACCGTATATGGCTGTCACGGCTTCAAACGGTCGTATAATCGGATGGTTTTCAAGATACACCGGGACGTCCTCGGCTTCTCCGGGCTCTTCATCGATGATTTCTATGTCCGCAAAACCGCTGAGTTGTCCGCGAAACAAGTCCATATCCTTGGCCTTCACATAGCCCTCAACGATCAGGGTAAATCTGGTCCTGCCGGCTTCCTTCCTAATTCTGTCGAGGTTTTGCTTGTCCAGGTAATAGTCGGTTAGGGCCAGGATATCCAAGAGGCCCTGGGCCATTTCAGCGTCTTTGGCCAGAATGGTATCCCGCTTCTCCTGGAGCTCGGAAAGCCTGCCCTCGATTGCACGGCAGATATCGCCAACCAACCCGGCCTCGAGGTAATCCTCGACTTCTCTGGCAAGGTTGAGGCGTGTGCCGCCTAGAGCTGCCAACAGGGAATTGGCAGCTTGACCCTCCGGTGTTTCACCGGCGAACACCGCCAGCCATATCCCTGCCTGTCCCTTGTCTTGCCAGATCACCTTGTGGTGAACCCCCGGCGAAGCAAGGGCGTCGGAAGCCAGAGCAACTGATGGAACCATGGCCAAGCACGTGTCACAAGTCCTGGTTTCACGGACCTCGCCCAAGGGGATATCCAGAGATCGCCAAGGCTCAAGCATTTGAAGCTTCTGTTCCAGATCAGCGATCCGTTCAGTGATGCGGCTGAGCATCTCATCGTGCTCCTTGACTTTATCGAACACTCCGGGGATGTCGTATGTGTCGACTGCATTCTTGAACCGGCTATACGAGACATCAGGCTTCTTGCCAGTGAACATATCGAAGAAGCTTTTCTTGATGGTGTTGTAGCGCTCGAAGTAGGACTTGATCACAGCCAGTTGCGAGAGCCTCTTTACATATTCCGGAGTCTCTGCATGGGTATGGATCTCTTCCGGCTGCTCCTCCGTGCCGGCTACAGTGGACTTCGTAACATGCATGAGCCCTGCATCCCTCAGTTTTTCAAACAGAGGGGCCTCAAGCTCTTCATAAGCCAGTATGGTGACTTTCCGCATCCGTGCAATAGCCATAAGCCGCCGCACGGCCGAAACGGACCATGCGGCTTCCCCCCTTCACACCGCATTCATGATCCGGTCCACAACCAGCTTGACTGCCGTGTCAAAGTTCTTGGATGAGACCGACTTGATGTTTTCGATTTCCGCCTTGACCTCTTCCATCGCCGCTTGATGCGCCTTCTCGGCGTCCTTCTTGGCAGCTTCCACTATCTCCGAAGCCTTGGCCTGAGCCTTGCGCGCCGCTTCGGCAGGGATCAGCTCGGCCTTCCTGGAGGCTTCGTCCAAAATCTGCCTGGCCTGGGCTCTGGCCTCGGCGATCTCAGCTTCAGCCTTTTGCTCTGCGTCAAGTATCAGATCAAGTTCTTTCTTGGCCACGAAATCCCGCGCTGTGGCGATCCGGCAATCCCGCGCGGTTCCCCCCTTTATCGATATGTTCCAAACTCTTCCGGCCTCTGGGACGACAAGCCAAACCAATATAGCAAGGCTTCAGCAATCCTTTGGGCGGCGCGCCCGTCGCCGAAAGGATTCTTGGCCGTAGACATCCGCTCGCATCTTTCCTTATTGTCTAACAAATCATGGATTGTGTCCATTATCAAGTTCCGGTCGGTCCCGGCCAAGACCACCGTGCCCGCCTGGATGGCTTCAGGCCTTTCAGTTTTCTCGCGGCACAGCACAACGGGCACGCCTACGGCAGGGGCTTCTTCCTGAATCCCGCCTGAGTCGGACACAACCAGGTATGCGCGGCTGATCAGGTTCACGTAATCGGGATAAGGCAAGGGGTCAAACAGGATTACGTTGTCTATCCCGCTAAGGTGCTTCAGCACCGGTTCCCGCGCGTTAGGGTTTCTGTGCACCGACACCAAGAGCCTGACGTCCCCTGCACGCTGCCTGGCAACTGAAGCAAGCGCCCGGCATATGTTTGCCATGCCCACGCCGAAATTCTCCCGCCTGTGCACTTCGACCACGATTGTCTTAGTGTCGGAACGCCCATCGCTTGAACATTCACTATTGTAACAAATATCCCCCGAACCAAACAGAGAAGCCAGAGTCTTGTCCGTGAAGGTATAATCATCCTTCACTGTCATGAGAAGGGCATCTATGGCGGTGTTGCCGGTGACAAACACCGACTCCTCGGGGATCCCCTCTCTCAGGAGGTTGTGCTTAGCTCCTATTGTAGGCGCAAAGTGGATGTCGCTCACGATCCCCGCCAGCTTCCTGTTGATCTCTTCAGGGAAGGGGGCGTACTTGTCCCCCGTCCTGAGCCCTGCCTCTACATGGCCGCATGGGATTTTCTCGTAGTAAGCAGCCAAGGCGCTTGCGGCCGTGGTGGTGGTGTCGCCGTGTACCAGCACGATATCGGGGCGTTCCTGCCTCAGCACCGGGGTAAGCCGGGTGAGCACCCTTGACGTTACGTCAGCCAGGCTCTGGTCTTCCTGCATTATGTCCAGGTCGTAATGTTTGCTGATGCCGAAATGCGCAATAACCTGGTCCAGCATTTCGCGGTGTTGGGCGGTGGCAGCAACTTTGGACGTGAATTCGGGGGAACGGCAGGCCAGTTGGATGACAACAGGCGCCATCTTTATGGCTTCAGGGCGGGTTCCGAAAACGGACAGCACCTTAATGCTCTTCAAGGGCAACGGCTTCCACACCTTTCAACTACTGCAGGGACTCCCGGTTCTCGCCTTGCAGTCTTCTCGTCTTGCTATGGCAGTTATGGTTCTTGGTCTATGAGTTTTTCGTCTGTGAATCCTGTTTTCGCTTTCGGGCAGGAATAGACAGAATGCCCATTTTGTGGGCGACCAACAGCACACATATGATTGCCAGTCCTGCAAGGGGGCCGCTACCGGAAACCGGCAAGAAGGTTGAAAACAAGCCAAGCACTCCGAATGCCGCAGTAACGATGTAGATGGCTACCACTGCCTTCTTCTGCCCTAACCCCAGTTCAAGCAACCTGTGGTGAATGTGGTCGCTGTCGCGCCTGGAAACGGGCCGCCCAAGGCTGCGCCGTCTCAGTATGGCAAATGCGGCATCTGATATGGGAACCAGGAGCGCCAGTATCGGCGCAAGCACAGCCATGGCCAAGGTGGATTTCACCAAGCCCTGGACCGACAGGACGGCAAGCGCCAACCCAAGATACATGGCACCTGCATCTCCCATGAAAATCGAAGCAGGATGCCAGTTGTAGGGTAAGAAGCCAAACACGCTGCCAGCTATGGCCGCTGCAGCCAGACCCACTGAAGGCGCCCCCGCCCTGACCGATGCAAATACGGTCACCAAGGCGGTTATACCGGAAATCCCGGCTGCCAAGCCGTCAAGCCCGTCAGACAGGTTGATGACGTTTTCGAAAGATATGACCCAAAGCACTGTAAGAGGGATGGCGAGCATTCCGGTAAAACGGATGGTGCCTGTGAACGGGTCGGTCAAGAAGGATATGTCTACTCCAAGGCCGACTACTATAAGGGCGGAACCGAGCTGCCCCAAAACCTTCTGCCAGGGCTTTAGATTATAAAGGTCATCTATGATGCCGATGATCAAAATGAAAAGACCTCCGAAGATCAGGGCTTGCTTCGTGGCCCGGTCCTGGGGGCCTGTGATCAATACGGCGGCAATTGACGCCAGGTAAATGGCTGCGCCGCCCAAGTAGGGTACGGGCCTCCGGTGTACACTGCGTTCGCTTGGATACGCCATGAACCCGCATCTGCGAGCCACAGCGCGCGCCAAAGGAGTTAAAACCAACGCCAGTATAAATGAGACGACAAAAGCGACCAGCGCCTGCAAGATAGCCTGCCCCTTTCGTTATCTGCCGGCACAAGCTTTGATGCCCACAAGCTGTATGAGCATAACCTAAATGTACATAACCTGTACAGGCACAAGCTGCGTGGATCCAAGCCGCATATCCGCAAGCCGGATCCACAAGCCGGATGTCCGCATCCGCCCCTTATTCTAACGGACGCGTTTCGGACAAGTCAATCAGCGTCGGAACTGCGTCTGAGCCCTTGAAATGCTCTACAACGATGCCCGCATCGTGGAGAAGCTGCCTCGACAGCTTGTCCGGATAAGCATCCCTGTACACTATCCTCGTGATCCCGGCGTTTATCAACATTTTCGCGCACAGGCTGCACGGTTCCGTGGTGGAATAAACGGTTGACCCTTCAACGGGAATACCATATTTTGCCGCCTGGATAAGGGCGTTTTGCTCGGCATGGAGCCCCCGGCACATCTCGTGCCTTTCCCCTGAGGGGACCCCCAGCTGTTCCCGGAGGCACCCTACATCCAGACAATGGGGCAAACCGCTGGGCGCCCCGTTGTAACCCGTCGCAAGGATCCGCTTGTCTTTTACGATCACAGCCCCGATATTCCGCCTTATGCAAGTAGAACGCCGGGCCACCACTCCCGCCACTTGCATAAAGTATTCGTCCCATCCGGGACGTTTCCAACCCTTGTCTATATGACTCATAACCGTACCCCCAAGTTCCTGCCGGACCACCGGGCACAAAGGCCTATTCGTACACCGCCCGCTTACCGCCTACCAGCTTCGGCCGGGTCCTGGCGACTGTAAGGTGCGCATGTCCGATGCGCTTGATGGGCAACCTTACGGGTACAACCACGGGTTTCAGGTGCATGCCGATGAAAGTGTCTCCGATATCGAGGCCGGCGTGGGCCTGGATTGACTCCACCACCACAGGATCGTCAAACACTTCCATGGCAGTTGCGGCAGCCGCGCCTCCTGCATTGGGGACCGGGCGGACGGTGACTTCAGTGAGGTTGTACCTTTCCATCACGTGGCGCTCAACCACGAGGCACCGGTTGAGGTGTTCGCAACATTGCACTGCAAGGGCTACCCCTGTACCGTCGAGGGCCTCCCGTATGCCTTCGAGGATGGCGCCTGCCACCTCCTTGCTGCCCGCAGAACCTATTTTCTTGCCCAGAACCTCGCTGGTGGAGCACCCGAGCACCATTATCTGCCCGGGCTTCGAATTGCCCCTTTCCAAGAGAGCCTGGGTAACCTCAAGAACCTGAGTCCTTATGGTGTCCAGACAGATGTCATCTTTCTCAACTCTTGGTTCCACTTGGCCTCTACCTCCAACCGTCGTTCTCCGGCTTAACTGCTTGCTTCAATGTCTGCGATCTTCTGGACGCGTCTTGCGTGGCGGCCACCCTTGAACTCCGCTTCCAGCCAAGCCTTGACTATGTCAAGGGCAAGCCCGCATCCGGTGACCCTGGCCCCGATGCACAACATGTTTGCGTCGTTGTGCTCCCGGGAGGACCTTGCCGAGAAGGTGTCCCCGCAGGTGACTGCCCTGATCCCTCTGACCTTGTTGGCGGCGATGGACATACCCAGGCCTGTGCCGCACAGCAAAACACCAAGATCCGCCTCGCCTTGGGTCACCGCATGGGCGACTTTCACGGCAAAGTCAGGGTAGTCCACAGACTCCTCACTATGGGTCCCAAGGTCGATTACCTCGTGCCCAAGTTCTTTTATAAGCTCCGCCACTTTGCCTTTCAAGGGGTAACCTGCATGATCGCTTCCCATTGCAATCTTCATACAGACAGCTCCTTCAGATCCTCTTCACTGATCCTCTTGACTGATCCTTTTGACTGATCCTCTTGACTGAGCCTCTTGATCGTAGCGAGCTGCAGCCGGGGCTCAACCGACCCATGGCTCGGGTCGCCTGCCGCGCTAAAGCACGTCTATAGAACGTGCCGTCTCGCGGGCGCTTCAAACCGCCGACCGACCGCTTCCTCCAAAGGATTGTATAAACGGCTGTCGTACATGCCTTCGCCTAATATAAGGTTTTCATAGGATGCACCTATGACTATGACCTCCATGCCTTCCCGGATGTTTGCCGAAGACACGGGCCAAGCCGTGTTGACATCGAACACCGCAATCAGGTCCGGGAAACTGAACAGGGTGTGGCTGCCTACGTCGCACGTCAGATATTCGTTCATGAAAGTGAGGCGCACAACTTCGTGCTTGCCTTGCTGGGAGTTTTCGGAGAAGATGCTGACTTCCCCTATGTCGAAACCGCCTCTTACCTGGATGTCCACTTGGCCCACGGTGCCCACTGAGACCAGTACCCCCTTGAGGAAGGTAGCCGCAGCATTTGCCGCGAGATAGCCTGACAGGCGTTCCTCGGAATCGAACTTACTCACATCGGCTACGCACCCTGGCGTGAGGGGGTCAAAACCCAGCCTGTGGTGTATCGCATCTGCCATGGCCATTCCCAGGTCTATGCACATCGATATCGCCCCGGGGGCCCCGCTGTGCTTGAGGTATTCCGCGCTCACAGGGTTGCGGGCAACGGCCACCAGGCCTTCGGTGCCAGACAGAGCCCGCACCATGGCTGAAGCTTCACTCAACCCGCCTTCAACGTAAATGCGGGCGCTGCGGCCGACGGCAGCCTGCCTGGACACATAGGATTTATCCTTATGCAGACCTATGGATCCCATCACTCCCGTGGGATGTGCCCGGCCGTTGCACGGCGCATCCACCACAGGTGCACCTAACTTGGATGCCTGGTACCAGCCGTTGACGGTAGCAAGTCCGCCGCACTCATTGGTGTTTATGGCTTTTGCGGTTATCCCTGCCACTCTCTCAAGTAGGCGGAAGGCGTCAACGTAATGGCTCAGGTCGGGACCCATCCCTCCCGCTTTAGGGGAGCCGACCAGGCTTGCGGTGACAACCGTGTCTTCAGGGTCGAGATCATCTATAGACGCCAGGAGCACCTGCCCTTCCTCCAGGGCGGCTTTCCCCAGCCGATAACCTGCCTTTGGGTCGGCACCTCCGCCGCCACCCAGCACAGCCCCTCCCCAAATAGCGGCAATCAGGCCTTTTTCAGTGAGTCGTTTCATTTGAACCGCGCCTTCTTTCCTAACCCCTATAGGTCGAAAGCCATTAACCTGAGAAGCATCGGCCGAAACTACCGGCCGTTCAACTACCGAGTCCAAGACCGCCGGTCACTTAACCACCGACCTCAAGAGAGCGGGCGGCTCAACTGCCAGCCCGGAGCCGCGGGCCACTCAACTACCCTACCAACCCAGGGCCGCCAGCTACACAACTACCGGCCTCAAAACCGCCGGTCACTCAACTACCGACCCCAAAACTGCCAGTCATTCAACCCCTGGGCGGAAGACTGTTGGCCCGAAAGCTATAGGCCGGATAGCATCTTCGCCAGGCCTTTTAAGGCCTTCTCCAGGAGCTGTGCAGTCTTGTCGTACTCTTCCCGGCTCTTCCCGTAAGGATCTATCACATCGCCGCCTGTTTCAGGCCGGATTTCCGACAGAGTGAACACCTTGTGCCCAAATTCCGGGTACCTCGCCAAGAGCATGTACTTGTGGGATTGGGTCATGGCAATGACCAGATCGGCCGCTTCAAGGCTCTCCCGGGAAACAGACGCCGACAAGTGGTTTGAAATATCCACCCCCATGGACTTCACCGCTTCAACGGCTTCCCTTGATGCCGGCATACCAGGCGCAGTGCTTACCCCTGCTGAAGCAACCTGCATGGGGTACGGTTCCCCTGCTTCTTTCCACGATTTTCGGAAAATTCCTTCAGCCATAGGGCTTCGGCAGGTGTTTCCGGTGCATACCATGAGCAGGTTGAGAGGGGTGACGCTCAGCTGCTCTTGGGCTTCGCCGGCCGCATCCTCCGGCCGGTGGGTTTCAGGGGCTTGTTTCCGGCCAAAGCCAGGCAGCTTCTTGCCCTGGCTGGCATATTCCAACCTGTTTGCTATGGCAAGCCCTATACCCTCCAGCCCGAAAGTCTCGGACAGTATCACCTTTGCCCCTATCTCTTCAGCCCGTCGTATGGTTGAATAAAGCCTGGTTGCCACAAGCGGCAAGCCGTCTCTGGAACCCAGGATGAACACATGGAGACGGCCGTGTGCCAGGTCTTCGAGGGGGCGGTAGAAGCTGAAATTCTCCTCTGAAGCGAGTACGGCGACCTTCGTGCCTGACAGGGCCAGTTTCAACGCGTGGAATATTATCTTTTGCCGCTGCTCAACCGGGGTTCCTGTGGCGAGATACAGCCCGGCTTCGGGCACATAATGCCTGTAGTTAGCTCCGGGCGCCTGGGCTTCCGCATCGGACCCAAACGAACCGCCGGGCCCGTTGCCGTCCACCAGCACCTGTCCGGGGAAGCCTATGGATTCAAAAGCCGCTTCTATCTCTTCCTTGCCGATGGCCCCGGGCCTCAGGATCACCGGCGGTTCTTTGGATACATCCAAGACTGTCGACTCAACGCCGATATGGGTGGTCCCCCCGTCGAGGATTATGTCAACCTTACCGTCCAGGTCGGCAAGTACATCCTTGGCGCCGGTGGGACTGGGCCTGCCTGACAGGTTGGCCGACGGAGCCACCAAGGGCACGCCGCATGCCTCTATGAGGGCTTGAGACACGGGGTGATCGGGCATCCTGACCGCCACGTTGGGCAAACCGGCGGTGACGATGTCAAGCACGGCGTCGGATTTGGGGAACAACAAGGTAAGAGGCCCCGGCCAGAACATCTTCATGAGGGCTTCCGCCTTGGGAGAAACATGGGTTACCACGGACCCTACTTGGCTCAGGTTTGAGACGTGCACGATCAGCGGATTGCCCCTGGGCCTTGCTTTGGCCTCGAACACCTTGGAAACCGCTTCGGGGTTCATGGCGCTTGCGCCGAGTCCGTACACTGTTTCCGTGGGAAACGCCACAAGGCCTCCCCTCTTAATCACCTCGGCGCACTTGGCGATTATCGCTCGGTCAGGATGAAGAGGATCTACTTTGTACACCACCGTCTGTACCCGGTCCAGGCCAATCACCCCCAAATGGTTACAGCCACAAGGCTTACAGCCATATTGTATCACTGATTGCGGATAAGGCTACCGCTGCAGCTTCGCCACAAGCACCCTCTCCTTGCCGGCGTAATCTTTGACAAACCGCCACTCCAGCCACGGCAATGGGTTTCTCTGCAACCATGTATTTCCCGGCAATTGCGAAGAGTCTTCACGAGCCTTGTGCTTCGGCCTAGCTGTAACCAAGAGCTGCCTGCACTTATCTGCCTGGTCGTGGCCTATTTCCATGATCAAGTATCCGCCTGGTGCAAGCACAGAAGGGGCCCGGGTGATGAGGTGTTCTATGAAGTACATGCCATCACGGCCTCCATCCAGGGCCAAGGAGGGCTCGTAGCATTTCACTTCCCGGCCCAGGGTAGGGATTACATGGCTGGGTATATAAGGAGGGTTTGAGGCTATCAAATCAACCTTGCCTTTGAGCCCGCCGCGTTCCAGCGGCTCAAGACCGTCTCCCAGCAGGAATCGGGCGTATTGGAGCACGCCCAACCCCTCTGCGTTTTCCTCCGCCACATCCAGCGCATCCTGGGAAATATCTGTAAGGAAGACCTTGAGCCTGCCATACACGTCATCTGCAACCGGAACGCCCCCCATCGGAACACCCTCAATCGGGACACCCTCAACCGGAACATTCTCAACCGGGACACTCTCAACCGGGACACCCTCAGTCGGAACACCCTCAACCGCAACACTTTCGTCGGTTTGCGTACGTCCGTCAGCAGCTGCAGGCCTCTCCGTCGAAGGACAAACCTGTGGCAATAGCTTGAGGATTGACAGCCCCACCGCTCCGGAACCGCAGCATACATCACACACTGTAACGGGGCCGGTGCGGGGTTCACGCAGCATATCAGCAATGACCGAAAGGCAGGTTTCAACCAGGATTTCAGTCTCAGGACGCGGTATGAGCACCCGCTTGTCGACCTTGAACCTGAGTCCCATGAATTCCCGGTAACCCACAATATACGCGATAGGTTCCTGAAGAACCCTTCGCGCTATCAGGAAAGAGTACGTATCGAATTGGGCCTGAGTGACGAGCGTTTCCGGGTAAAGGTAGAGGTCGGACGCAGAGCATCCCAACACGTGAGCTAAAAGCGCCGCAGCATCCCGCGCAGGGTATTCGGTCTTCCCGAGAAGGGTCTGTCTGCCCCAGGCAAGCACCTGTCCTGCATCCACAGATCAGCCCTCCCCGGGTTAGCTCGTTACCTCAGCAAGCCGTGCCTGTTCGTCGCTGAAGGCAAGGGCATCGATTATCTCATCTAACTCCCCGTCGAGAATCTGCTGCAATTTGTGGGTGGTATACCCTATACGATGGTCAGTCACCCGGTTCTGAGGGAAATTGTACGTCCGTATCTTCTCAGAACGCTCGCCTGTGCCCACCTGGGACCTGCGCGCCAGGCTGATCTCCTGAGCCTGCTGCTCTTCCATAAGCGCTTTGAGCCGGGAGCGCAGCACACGCATAGCCCTCTCCCTGTTCTGTATCTGGGAGCGTTCATCCTGGCAGCTTACCACAATCCCGGTAGGCAGGTGGGTGATCCTCACCGCAGAATACGTGGTGTTCACTCCCTGGCCGCCGTGGCCTGACGAACAGAAGGTGTCGACCCTGATGTCCTTGGGCTCAATAACCACATCCACCTCTTCGGCTTCGGGCAAGACTGCCACGGTGGCAGTGGAGGTATGGATTCTCCCGCTCGACTCGGTAGCCGGCACCCGCTGGACCCTGTGGACTCCGGCTTCGTACTTGAGCCTTCCGTAAGCCCTGTCGCCCTCAACGGCAAAGATGACCTCCTTGAAACCGCCCAGGTCAGTCGGACTGGACGACAGGATTTCAACCTTCCAGCCCTTGGACTCTGCATACCGCCCGTACATGCGGAACAGGTCGCCTGCAAACAGCGCCGCTTCCTCCCCGCCGGTACCGGCCCGGATCTCGAAAATCACGCTCTTGTCGTCGTTGGGATCCGGTGGAATCAAGTCCCTTGCAAGCTGGGCCTCGAGTTCCTTCTGCTCCTCCTTGAGGGCATGGAGTTCTTCTTCGAAAAACGCCCGCATATCTTCGTCGTGCTCGGCAGCAAGCACTTCGAGACTGCCTTCTATATCCTCCATCACTTGCAGGTACCGCCTGTATCTGGCCACAATATCCTCCAACCGTGCCTTTTCCTTGGCCAGTTCCTTGTACTTGCGGAGGTCGGAAAACACCTCAGGATCTTCTAAGGACTTCACGATGCTTTCATATCTTTCAGCCAGAAGTTCCAATTTGGCGATAAAATCAGCGCCGCCGGTTTCTACAACGGACATACGTTTTCACCCCTTTCTTGCGCCGAATAGTATCGTTTTCACCTTCGTGGTATGCGTGATATCAATGGCCAACCTATTCCCCTTTTCACCCTGCTGCTTCCCCTGATTCCGCCTCAGCGAGGATAAGCAAGACAAGGCTGGTAGCAGCCACTTCCAGCTGACTCCTGTCAGGCTGTCTTGTGGTAAGCTTCTGCATACCTATCCCGGGTGCCTTAATCAGGTCCCACAATAACCCCTGGCGCCTGGATGAATTCTTGAGTACCTCGTAGGCAATCCCTGCGATAACAGGAAGCAGAGCCAGCCTTGACGCCACCCTGAGGATAATCCCTGCAGGGCTCACAAACAGGAACACAATCCATGTAACCAGTACGGCTATGAACAAGAAACTCGTCCCACACCTGGGATGCAAGGTTGTCTCATGAGCGGCTTTTTCCATCAGAAACTCCACGGCAGCCCTGGTACGATCTTGGGAGACGCCCCCCGGACTATCCGTTGAACTGCCTTCTGAACCAACCTCCGGACAACCCTCGCGACCGTACTCTGAACCGGCTTCCGGACAACCCTCGGGACCATCCTTTGAACTGCCACCTAAATCGCCCCTTGAACCGCCCTTTGAATCGCCCTGTAAACCGGCCCCTGAATCGCCCTCCGAATCGCCCTGTAAACCGCCCTCGGAGTCGCCCTCTGAATCGCTCACCGAATCGCTTTCTGAGCCAGCCTCTGAACCGTCCTGCAAACCCTTAATCAGCCGCTTCACCATGGCGGTGTTGTTTTCATAAGCCCAGATCACCTTGTGCTCGGCGCCGTGATACTCAAGCACCCGCTGGATTTCCTTCATTCTTGAAATAGACACCACATAGATGAAAAGGAGCACCAGCCTGAGTCCGGTTTCAAGAGAACTGGCCCAGTATTTCCCGGAAACTCTCAGCGCTTTCATGAGCCACGGGGTCACGTAGGCAGGCAAGGCGATGAACATGCCAATTCCCACTACAAGTGCAAACAATACTGCCAGCGACAGCGCGCTTTCCGAAGGCTGCTCTTCTTCAGGCGCTGCAAGTTCGGCGGATTTCATGAGCATCTGTATCCCCAGGGACAGGGATTCCCACATAGAAATCGCCCCCCGGACTACAGGCAACCTGGCGAACTTGCTCCGCTGGGCCAAGCTCTCAAGGGGCTGGGTCAGGGAAACTACTTCCCCGTCAGGCCCTCTCACGGACAGGACCATGTGCCTGGGGCCGCGCATCATGACGCCTTCGATGACAGCCTGTCCGCCGTAAGATACATTCACTTAACTCACAGCCTTCCTGTGCTTTAGATGCTCTAGGTACTCCAGGTACTTCAGGCTCTTCAGGTTCTTTAGGTTATTCAGGTGCTTCAGGTGCTTTAGGTTCTTTAGGTGCTCTAGGCTTCAGGTACTTCAGGTACTTTAAGTGCCTTAAGTGCTTTAGGTGCTTCAGGCTTAATGCTTGTAGCCTACCCTGACCGCCGCTCACCAGTCCCAGTCACCGGCGTTGCACGGCCGTGGGTATTCCGGGGTTACCCTAGGGACCTCGGTTGCCCAAGGGACACTCCTACAGCCTTGTCAAAGCCGGTTTCCGTAGGACCACTTCTATCGTATGAACTCTTGTCGAACAGTCTGAACTTAACCCAATTCCAAGTTGCCAGAAGACCACTTCTATCGTATGAACCCTGCACCCTCCCGACACAAACAAAAAGGCAGAGATTCCCCAAACAGAAATTCTGCCCGCCTATTTATGTCCCTAATGCGCTTCGGCTTGATCGGCTTCCGCGGCCTGGGCTTCAGATTCAGGCGCGTCTTCGCCTTCCAGGTACCCGTACTTCCTTCTGAATTTCTCTACACGGCCTGCTGTGTCCACAATCTTCTGGACGCCTGTAAAGAACGGATGGCACTTGGAGCAAATCTCCACCCGGATGTTTTTCTTAGTAGACCCGACGTTATAAACTGCCCCGCACGCGCAGGTTATTGTGGTCTTGCTGTATTCAGGATGAATACCGGGCTTCACGTCTATCACCTCGCACGTTATGAAAAATGGCCACAAAAGGTTTCGTTCTGAACAGAAAAAGTATAGCACGCCTTACCGGCAATCTCAAGTTAGCAAGGCCTGGGTTGCTACCGGCCAGTGATATTGTCACCCTGGGAGGTGCGGATAGAGGTTTTCCGCGTTTCGGGCATGCTGGCGGCGGGAATGGTGCATCACGTGTGCCATTCCACTCGGGTGACTGGCGGGATTGGCACACCCGGTGAGCCATTCTGCATAAGCGACTGGCCTCATTGGTACATCTCGTGGGCCATTCTGCCCGGGTGGCTGGCCTCATTGGTACATCTCGTGTGCCATTCCGCCCGGGTGATTGGCCAGATTGGCACACCCGGTGAGCCATTCTGCATAAGCGACTGGCCTTATTGGTACATCTCGTAGGCCATTCCCCCGGCTGATTGGCGAGATCGGTACACTACGTGTGCCAATCTCACGGTTTTTCGGTTGTCCGGCAGCTAGAATGGTGCACTGGGTGTACCATTGCGGCGGTTTTGTGGTCATCCGGCATACACAATGGTGCACTGGATGTACCGTTCGCCCCACCGTCTGCTAAGACTTCTGCGGCAAGCGCAAATTGATGTCTTAAGAGTGGGCTTGGGCAAGATCACTGTCCGTTGACAGTTAGCGAAGTTTGGGTGCTCTCCGACCTTATTCACCTTGGCAGAGCGCATCAAGGTAATCCGAACACGTGCAGCCATTTCCCCTGCGGTCTTGGCACACGGTCAGGCAGGAGACCAGGGTGACTAGGCCATGTCAATCTGCTGCACTCTGACCTGTCCGGGCGGGCCGGGATGTGGTCTTGGCAACTAACCGAGAACCGGGCTGGCAGCTACCGACATGAGAGAGGCGGGCTGGGATGTAATCCTGGCAACTAACCCATGTCAATCCGCTGCGCAGCCTTGTAAGAAGGACCGTTCTTCCTTATGACTCCAGTCCAAGGCGCAAAGCGGTCGAAACCGGCCTCGCGGATTGCTTCCAGAGCCAGGTGTAGATTGGCACCCACCTTTGCAACCATGTGGGCATCTGAGCCAAACACAGGCCTCGCCCCGCCCATTTCCCTGTAGAGCTTCAGCACTTCTACCCTTGGCGCGGGCAAGTGCCCCGGTTTATGAAGCATCTGTGCGTTAAGCTCCAGCCTGCTGTTTTGGGCTATTGCCTGAACGGCGGACGTCAGCAAGGTTTCCAGTTCCTCGTCGCCCCAGATCTCGGGCCACGCCCCCGGCATGTACCGCTCATACACTCCAAAATGGCCTACCACGTCGAAAAGCCCGGACGACGCAAGTTTTTCTGTGTCGGCGAAGTAAGACTTGAGGGCCTCCCGCGCCCTGTCAGGATCAGACCTCACAGTTTCGGCATTCCGCGGCTTCCAGAAATCGATGACAGGAGCGTGGTGAATGGAACCTATCACGAGGTCAAACGGGCGCTCCTCAAGATACCTGCGTATCTCTGCCTCAAGGTGGGGCCAGTAGCTCACCTCCGCCCCAAACAGCACCACAAGCCGGCCACGGAATTCGTCCCGCACCTTTTCCCAAATTTCACGGGCTTTATGGTAGTCGAATGTACTGTAAGTGTGGTCATCGTCGGGGTTGAGCTCAACATGTTCGGTGAAAGCCACAGCTTCCAAACCCAAGCGAACAGCCTGCTCACACATGTCCCGCATCTCGGCACTGCAATCCCATGAGGCACAAGTGTGCATGTGTAAGTCGGAAATTCCCATAGACAATCTCCTCTGCTGCATCCGCTTCTACATCATGGATTATATCACCGTTTATTCTCCATTCCGTGAACCAGAGCTAAACAGGCAACCGTTTCTACATCAAGGATCATTCTGCGATCATTCCGCCATTTATTCCCATTCTGTGAACCGGAACCAGACAGGCATCCGTTTCGACATCATGGATTACATCACCATGGGTTATACCACCCGGCACCCTCCCGCCTGCAAGGCCGCAGCAACCACAGGAAGATGAACATAGGGGAACGGGGCTCACACTTTGAACATCCGCCACCGTGACGACGCTTACCCGGTGACACTCACACCGGTGAGGCTCATGCCATGGTTTGCTGCCTCGTGCTCGTGAAGGACGGCAAGCCGGACCGGGTGAAACTCACACTGGCGAGGCTCATGCCATGGTTTCGGCCGCACAATATCGCTGCGACCATCCCCTATCGCGCAAGAGCCAGCCGCTTCCTGATGACGGACCAGACCTCCCTGTTGTTCCTGGTCTTGCTCAGCACGTCGATGAGGGCTTCAAGCACCTTGTCAGGCTCGATGTCATTGGTCATCTTGCGGAACAGCCACATAGCCTCAAGCTCTTCCTTGGACTGAAGCAGCTCTTCCTTCCTGGTGCCCGACCGTTTGATGTCGATGGCCGGGAAGATCCTGCGCTCGGCAAGCCGCCTGTCCAGGTGAACTTCCATGTTGCCCGTGCCCTTGAACTCTTCGTAGATGACGTCATCCATCCTGCTGCCTGTGTCTATGAGGCAGGTGGCCAGTATGGTAAGGCTTCCTCCTTCCTCGATGTTCCGGGCAGCCCCGAAAAACCGCTTGGGCTTGTGGAACGCCGCAGGATCCATACCGCCTGTCAGGGTCCTGCCCGAAGGCGGCTCAATGAGGTTGTAAGCCCTGGTCATCCTGGTGATGCTGTCCAGGAGAATAACCACGTCGCGCCCTTTTTCGACGAGACGCTTGGCACGCTCGAGGGCCATCTCGGCAACCCTGGCGTGGTTCTCGGGGGGCTCGTCAAAGGTGGACGCGATCACTTCGCCCTTTACCGACCTTTGCATGTCTGTGACTTCCTCAGGGCGCTCGTCTATGAGCAGCACCATAAGGTAAGCTTCAGGGGCGTTCCTGGTAATCGCATTGGCGATGTTCTTGAGGAGCACGGTCTTGCCGGCCTTGGGAGGGGATACGATAAGCCCTCTCTGCCCCCGGCCTATGGGCGCAACCAGGTCCAGCAGCCTGCCTGAATACTCGTGCCTGTCGGTTTCCAGCTTGAACCTCTGGTCCGGGAACACAGGGGTAAGCCCTTCGAAGTTCGGCCTTTCCCTGGCCAGGTCAGGATCATCGCCGTTGATGGCTTCTATCCTGAGCAACCCGTAGTACCTTTCGTTATCCTTGGGCGGGCGGACCTGCCCCGAAACAAGGTCGCCGGTCCTCAAGTCGAAACGTCTGATTTGCGAGGGCGACACGTAGATGTCATCCCGGGACGGGAAGTAGAACGCGGGCCTTAAGAACCCGTAGCCTTCGCTGAGGATGTCAAGGAGCCCTTCTGCAAAGATAAGCCCTCCGGCTTGGGTCCTGGCCTTGAGGATCTCGAATATCAGTTCCTTTTTCCTGAACCCTGAGTAACCCACAATGCCAAGCTCCCGGGCCACCCTGTGGAGTTCCACAAGGGTCATGTTCTCAAGCTCACCCATGGTGGGCCCTGAGGGCTTGGTCTTGGCGACCGGCCGTGCCGGCTGCGCCTTGCCTGTAAGTGCCGCATCGGACAGTACGCCCTTTTCGGGAGCAACCGGCTCCGGTTCAGGTAGCACCTGGGGGCTTTCCTCGGGGAGAGGTTCAGGTATCAGTTCGCTGACGATGAGTGGAGGTTCAGGTTTCACTTCGCTCATGACTTCACCTGCTTCCGGTAATCCCGGCTGTTCCGGGCCTTCAATTGGGGTTTCCTCCTCATCTTCCGATTGACCCGTTAGACTCACCGGCTCTTCGGCTTCAACCTCCGGTTCTGCAACGGCAAGCCCGGAAATTTCAGCAGGTTCAGGTGCAGGGGGAGGTTCCTCAGCCTCAGATTCCTCAACGGTTTGTTTCTTCCGAGTGCGCCTGGTCCGTTTAGGCTTTTCCGGTTTTTCCTCCGGGACCGGGGCATCTGCCTGGGCTGAATCGGCTTGGGTATCTGCTGACTCTGCCAGGTCTACAGCGCCCTTCCGCTTAGCTGCTTCATCCGCGTCCTTCTCCGATGCTTCGTCGGTTCTTGAGGCTTCTTCGGCTACTTCTTCAGCTTTTGAGGCGGTTTTCTTAGTCCTACGGGCGCGCCGCTTCGCGGTAGTCGCGGCGGTCTTGGTCCCCTCTTGCTCTGCGGTCTGTTCTACGCCATCCGGGGTTGCTTCAACCTCAGTCTGTGCTTGTAGGTCTTTAGTGTGGCCAACATCTTCACTCATACTTAACACCTTCTTCTGCTAGTCTGGCGAGTTTTGAAGTTTCTCTCGAGAAACACGGACTTGCATCATGAAAAACCGGTTGGAAAAACCGTTTGGCTTTCCGGAATTCAAGAGATTCAACTTACACAATGGAGGGTTGCGCCAGTGAAGACTATGCTTTTTACTCCAATCTGACACTATCATACGTTCGGGACTTGATCAAGATGCCCGTAATGCTCGAAAACCCAGATACCATGGATAAACCGGCCATTAGTCATGGGCGCTGGATCTTCGGCGCACTGCCGGGAGTTGATACACAGCCTGCGGGCGGTGTAATCCGCCCGTTAACGTGGTTTCCTAGAGTCAACAGTCCTTCTCCAGGGCCCGCTCTACCGGCGGGCCCTTTCGACCATCATAACCGCCCTTCCCACGACCCGCGACACCGGCGGGCCCTTTCAAGCGTCGTAGCCGTTCCAACCGTCCTAGTCGCTCCAGCCGTCCTATTGGCTCTGACTGCCCTAACCTCTCTGGCCGTCCTAACCTCTCTGGCCGCTATAACCAATCTGGTTTCTCTGATCCTTGTAATCGTTACAAAATCCCAAGTTCTTAACCTTCTGTTGCTATCCGCTCAATGCTTCCTATGAAGGCCTCTCCTCCGAGAGATGCTTCCGGTGAAGGCCTCCGGTCAAGACCGTCCGGCGAAGCCCTTCGTGCGAAGACCTGCCGGCCTCCCAACTGCTTACCCCATTTTCCAGCCTTCCGCCTGCTTACCCTTGCCAATCTCCGGCCTGCTTACCCTCTTCGATCTGCCACGTGGTTACCAGGGCCGGTCTCCGACCTGGTCACCCTTTTGGATCTTCCATGTGGTTACCGAGGCCAGCCTTCGTCCTGCTTATCCTTGCCGCTCACATGTCTCTCTGGAGCTTAGCCCAGTCATCCAAGAACCTCTTAACGCCTATATCGGTAAGGGGGTGTTTGACCATAGCCTCCAGCACCTTGTAAGGTACCGTGGCGATGTGGCACGCTACCCTGGCGGCTTCAAGCACATGCATTGGGTGGCGCACAGACGCAGCTATCACCTTGGTAGGCAGGTTGTAGTTTTCCACGGTGATCACCAGGTCCTGGACCACGTTCATTCCCTCGTTGCTGATGTCGTCAAGCCGGCCTATAAACGGGCTCACGTAAGTTGCGCCCGCCAGGGCCGCCAACAGCCCCTGGCTAGCCGAGAACACCAGCGTGACGTTGGTCTTTATCCCCTCCTGAGACAGCACTCGCACGGCTTTGAGCCCGTCTTTGGTCATAGGGATCTTGATGACCACGTTGGGGGCGATGCTTGCCAGGTCCCTCGCCTCTTCGATCATGCCCTCGGCATCCATGCTCAGAACCTCGGCAGACACAGGCCCAGGTACCATACCGCAGATTTCCTTGACCAGGGTCTTGAAATCCCGCTTTTCCTTTGCGACCAGGCTGGGGTTTGTGGTGACCCCTGAGATAACCCCCCAGCTGAGGGCTTCCTTGATCTCGTCTATGTTTGCCGTATCCAAGAAAAGCTGCATACGAGGCCCACCTCTTTCTGATAAATATGTGTCCCCGATGGCCGTTTCATGTATGTACCGACAGCCATCCTCTCAGTATCGCCGCCTGTTCCGTCCTTAGGGACTACTGCTTCCTCGGCAGCCTGAGGATCTTCCGGGCTTCATCGGGCGTGGCTACCTTACGTCCCAATTCTTCCGCCAGCCGCGCCATCCGGGCTACCAGGTCTGCGTTGGACTTGGCTTTGACTCCCCTTGAGTAGTAGATGTTATCTTCGAAGCCCACGCGCACGTGTCCGCCCAACACTATGGCCATGGTGCCCAGAGGAAGCTCATGCCGCCCTATCCCCGCCACAGTCCAAGTGGAACCCGCAGGGAGCATTTCTACCAGGTGCATAAGGCTCCTTGGATCGCCTGGAATGGCCCCGGGAACGCCCATGACGAAGTCGAAGTGGCCGGGCAGCTCCACCAAGCCCTTCTTGGCGAGATTCTTGGCGGTTTCGATCATGCCTGCCTCGAAAATCTCGAACTCAGGCATGACGCCGTGCTCTTTCATGGCTTTGGCGAAAAACTCAATGTCGGGTATGGAATTGGTGAAAATGTCGTCGCCGAAATTGCACGTGCCACATGTAAGTGTTGCCATCTCGGGCTTAAGCGATACAGGCCCCACCCTTTCCTGGACCGTCATGCCTACCGCACCGCCCACGGACACCTGGACGATCATGTCGGTCTTGGCTTTTACCAGCTCGATTATCCTGGCGTACACGTCAGGGTCCTGGGTGGAAGTGCCGTCGGGATTTCTGGCGTGGATGTGGGCCAGGCTCGCGCCCTCATTCCATGCCCTGTAGCATTCTTCGGCGATTTCTTCGGGGGTGTAAGGTACGCTCGGGTTGTTTTCTTTGGTCACTTCAGCCCCTACGGGTGCAACTGTGATTATCAAAGGATCCATAAAGTATGCCTCCTTTTGTCCGATATTGGCTCATTTGCCGGTGAGTGCAAGAAGCCGGCTGCTCTTCCGGTCACTCTGTCAGTCACTCTCTCTTAGTTAGCCTCTTAGTTAGTCTCAGTCAGTCTCTTGGTTAGTCTCTTGGCCGGTCTCTTGGCTGCTCTTTCGGTTACTCTTTAGGAATGACCACGGTGCCCTTGGCTGTGGCAACCAGGATGGGTTCGTCAAGCACCCTGGCTTTTGAAGGGCCCTTGTCGTATTCAGGCACGATCACCTTGTATGCTTCCAGTTCGATTTTTCTGGAACGCCTACCCTTGCTCACAATGCGCCCGCGCACTTCCAGGAAGTCTCCTGCATACACAGGCGCCTTGAACTCGACGCTTTCATATGCGGCAAACAGGCCTTCGTCGCCGTCGCTGCGGATACACAGTTCGGTGGCCACGTCGCCGAAATATTCCATGATCTTGGCTCCGGCCACAAGCCCGCCCCCGTAATGGGCATCGGCCTGGCTCACCCTGATCCGTAACAGGGCCTCGATGGGTTGGTTTTGATCTGATGCGGGTTTCTGCATGGAAATCACTCCTTAGCTGATAATCCGAAGGGACTGACAGCCAGAGGTGGCCTCAATCAATATGTTACAGGTAAGTGGATGCCTCTGGCAACCGCTTTGGGGGCTGGGGCGTTAGCACTCGAAGACAAAAGAGGTGCTAAGGAACGCTTGGTTTCGGCCATTGCAAAACCATCGGAAGTCCACGGGCAGCAAACAAAGAAGCCCGGAGGCTTTCCGGGCTCCACATGCGGGCAAGGGGTACACCGGATAGGTCTGGTTCACTCCATGCCGGTTCACTGCATGGCTATCCACTGTCTCAGGAGTTCAATCCCTTCTTCCAACACATTGTCCGGCAGATTTACCCCCTTGTCAGATACCGCGCCGTTTACGGCGGAAACCTCCGATTGGCCTACGCTGCCGGTGTATTGTCTGCCGTAGTCTCTCAAGAATGCGATTACCGCGGCTTCCGTCCGGGGCCCGAAAACGCCGTCTGCCGGACCCGGATTGTAACCCAGAAACTCCAGGGCTTGCTGCAAAGCCAGCACGTCAAGGCCTACGGTCCCCTTCTTCATATCCCGGGTATATGCCACAGCCCCGGGCAGCCTCACGTACTCTTGCTCTACCCGCACGTTGGGTTTTATGCCCACCCCTGATATCTGGGCCCCTGAGGGGGTGAAGTACTCAGCCACGGTCAGCTTGAAACCGCCCATGCCTTCAAGGGGGAACATGGCTTGCACACTGGCCTTGCCGAAAGTGGGTTCGCCCACCAGGATGGCTTTGCCCCGGTCTCTCACGGCACCTGCCACTATCTCAGACGCGCTGGCCGAACCCCCGTTTATCAGTATCACCGTGGGGAAAGCCTCCCTATCCTTGTCGCTCCTGATGACCTCGCGCAGCTGTTTCCGCCTGAGTTCTACTATCAGGCCTCTGGGTACCAGCTCCTCTGCCACCTCAACCGCGGCGTCGAGGAGCCCGCCGGGGTTGTCCCTGAGGTCGAGGATTAGGCCCCTTCCGCCTTTCCGCCTTATATGCTCCATGAGTACCGCGAAGTTTTTGCCGGTAGTTGAAGTGAACTGGCTTATGCGTATGTAGAACATGCCGTCGCCCAGCTCTTCCATCTCTACGGGATGGGCGGTCAGGCGGGCACGGATCATGGGTAGGACCAGGATTTCGCCGGTCCGGGGCCTGAACACGGTGACTACAACCTGGGTCCCGGGCTCGCCCCTGATCAAGGCAGACGCATCCTGGAGGCTCTTCCCCTGGACGTCAGTATCATCCACCTTGGTTATCACATCGCCGGGCAGGATACCGGCCCTTTGTGCCGGAGAGCCTTTGAACACGCTCACCACGGTGATGTTGCCGCTTATGAGTTGGATGGTAACTCCTATGCCGCTGAACTCGCCCTCCAGCTCCTGGTACATGGCTTCAAACTGCTCTTCATCCAGGAACTCGCAATACGGGTCGCCAAGGGCTTCCAGGAGCCCACGGATAGCACCCTGGTAAAGGGCTTGGACATCAACCGGATCGGGGTAGAGGAGGAGTATGGTTTCCTTGATCTTCTGGAACAGCTCAAAGAGCTCCGCTTCCTCTGCAGGTAGCTCAAGCTGGACCGTAGCTGGCTTAGCTTCTTCAACTGCGGCTTGTGCAAACCCGGGAGCGGCTCCTGCACTCCACACAAGGGTTGCGATGACCAAAAGGATGATTGCCCGTTTCCCAAGACTTGTCCGATTGCCTAACATATTCCCCACTCCTCCGGAGCACACCCCGGCATCAGTTCCGAATGTGCCTAACACTGAATTTGCCCTCTTTATGAAAGGCTACATAGCTCATGTACTTCCAGATCCGCCCTCCCCGAAGCGTATCATGCCCCTGTTCCCAGGTATCAGGAACCTCCCGTGTTCCGCTGAAGGACGGGGCACGGTGATCATGCCGCCCTGGAGCTGGTAAGCCGCATTGCCAATGGTGACGTAGGCATCCACGGGATCCAGGCCGTCGGTGAAGAAGGCACGTATGGTCCTCAAATCACCTGTGCCGCTCAGCTGTACCAAGGCAGGCTGGAAAGCGCCCGCCCGTTCTACCACGGCCAGGATGTCACCGGTAGTGCCCCTCCTGATAACGAACACCCCCGGTAAGTCCGGAGACCGCGCAGCTTGAACTTGCAGCAGGTTGGCCCTGGGGTTTAGGATGCTGAGACTGCCGACCACAGGCACTCTGGTTCCCGTGCCGCCTTTTACCACCAGGAAGTCTATCTCAGCGTAACACGATGAGCCCATCCACGAGTAGCCTTCTACGCAGGCCATGTACCGGCCCCTTAGGGGCTCGTTGAGACAAATCTGCCCCAGGCCTGCGCCATCTGTCTCTGAGGTTGCAAGCTCAGTCCATCTTCCGCTGGTTTCGTCCAGGTAGTAGATGTAGCCCTTCAGGGAGCTTGAACTC
>JAAZEL010000081.1 GCA_012512325.1 Candidatus Fermentithermobacillaceae bacterium
ACTTGTTCCATGACGTAAACTCTTCGTGCTTCGTTTGCGCTCAAGGAAAAGTGTTCTCCTCTCATGGTGACATGTTCTCTGTCCGCTTACAGGGTGACGATATCACTGGCCGGTAACACAATCTGCAGACAGCGTATTGTATCGCCGTGGGGTTGATGGTATAATCGTACGTGCTGTGTAGTATTGGGGGATCGGCTAGCGGTAGGCCAGCAGACTCTGGATCTGCCTGCGGAGGTTCGAATCCTCCTCCCCCAGCCAGTGAGGATCGTGGCCCCATCGTCTAGCGGCCTAGGACACCGCCCTCTCACGGCGGAGACACGGGTTCGAGTCCCGTTGGGGCTGCCAAAACGATTACGCCCGCGAAAAGCGGGTTTTTTCTTTCGCGATCGGACTTCGTTTATGACAGCTGCCGGACCTCACATGGCCGGGTTTTATTTCGGGACAAGAAGCTGTGTCGGAAAAAAGCGAACTTTGTTAGAATAAGTGGATACAAAAGAAGGTATTGCAGCGTTTTATAAAGAATTTCACTGGAAAAGATGCAGAAGCAATGGCAATATTTCCAACAGCCCTGCGGGAGGAAGTGCTACCTGTAGCATATTGTTGTCTTTGCAGGCAACGGGGTGGCGTGCGGACGGCAACACGGCGTTCCGGCAGGACAGGGCGCGAGCATCTTCGTGATGCAGGCAATGCCGGATGCCGGTGTCGTGTGAGGGTGGATATCAGGTCTCCAAAGAGCGCTTCTTGAACACAGCAGGTGTTCTTAGGCCTCCTGAGGGACGCTGATGGGCTGGGTCTGGGTGGAAGTGTTGGTTTAACGCTTAGGCCGTGTGTTGCAAGATCAGTTACCTTCTAATGACGGGAGGAGGCGTATTGGAGAGTGGAGCGCTACATAGGGCTTGATGTCGGTTACGGATTTGTGAAAGTAACTGACGGAGACAGTGGTTACGCGTTTCCGAGTGTGGTAGGCGAAGGGGATCTGGTGCCGTCTTTGGTAACAGGTTACCACAAAGCTCAGAGGGTTGCCGACCTTCGTATCGGAATAGATGGCAAGGCGTACTTCGTAGGAAAACTTGCAATCCGCCGTTCCAATCTGGCCTACCGAGGCTTGTCTGACGCCAGGACCGAGGGAGAAGACCTGAAGGTGCTCGTGCTTTCAGCCCTGAGTCTGTTCTGCAACGAGCCCACCAACAGATTTGACGTAGTCACCGGCTTGCCCCCGGGCAGAATGCATCTCCGGGATGGGTTGATTGAGCAGCTGGGGAGCCACCATAGGGTGACCGTTGTGAGGGACCGCAGGGTTCAGGATATCGACATCACCATCAACAGGATCGAAGTAGTCCCCCAGCCTTTAGGGACCTTCTGGGCTGAGACCCTGGATTCATGGGGACAGGTCAAGAACCCTCTGTTCGGCAAGGTCGGGATCGTTGACATAGGATTTAGGACAACTGACTTCGCTGCCATAGAAGACGGCGAGTATATCCCTGAAAAGACGCGTACCTTGGGTGTAGGCCTTTCCGCAGCTTACAGCGACCTTTCTGATAAGCTCTTGGTGGAGCACGGCTTGGAAAGGGAGACTTATGCCCTGGATGAGGCCTTCATAAAGGGAATGGTCAATATTGCCGGAAAACCTGTGGACATAACGAGGTTGAGGGACCAGAGCTATGAATCCCTTGCCACCAAGCTCCTTGTGGAACTTGTGTCCGTATGGCAGGTCCCTGAATTTGACAAGATCCTTATCAGCGGCGGAGGCGGTGCTGCCCTTGGCAAGTACTTGTTGCCCCATTTGCCCCAGGGTGAAATCGTATCGGATCCTATGACCGCTAACAGCATTGGCTTCCTCAATTGGGCTAACCGCCTTTGGAGGGTGAGTGTGGAGACCCAGGCAGAGTAATCGGTTGCTTTTGGAGAGATATAGCCGGATAGAGATATGGACATATAGACACAGAGAGATAGAGAGACAGAGAACAAAGAGAGATAGATAGAGATAGAGAGAGATACAGGGACACACAGAGGTTTAGCGGAGGTTCTTGGGGGTCGGCAAATGTTCGGTCGAACTATGAGAAGGAAGCAGACGTCGGTGCTTGCTATGTCAAGTGATTTCGTTGGCCAACTCGCATACTCGGGCACTCTGGAGATCTTGGGTCGCGTAGAGGGAGACATAACAGTCAGCGGAAAGGTAATTGTTGGGCCATCCGGATGTTGTATCAGCAACATAAAAGCAGATGCCGTTGAAATATACGGAGAGGTTCAAGGCAATGTAGACACTATGGTTCTCAAACTGGCTGCAGGCGGGAAGTTGATTGGCGACGCCAAGTACAAGAGCATTATTATGGAAGAAGGTTCCGTGTTCGAAAAACTCGTGTCTGACCATGAGGAAACGCCTGCAAGCCCTGTTGAGACGGAACTCGGATATGCGGGAAGCGTAACTTCAACGGTTGCCGAAGTTCAAGACCCCCCACCCGTACAAGCGGATATGGGCGCGGGCAGCAAAAAGCAGCTTCCCGGAGAAGTGACTGCAGACGAAGAAGTTCCCGTCAAGCCAGAACCGAGTAAGAAGCCCCGCTTCCAGACAGTGTTCTGAAAGCTCGCGCGCTGAGCCGGGCATTAAGCTCGGTACATCATTGATGGCGGAGACAACGCCCGTCCTGGAATGGGGCGGGTTTTGTTTATGCTTCAAGCTATTTGCCTGGCCAAGGTCTTTTTGTCCACAGAATAGAGCAGGGCGTTTTCCTTCGTGATTAACCCTTTCCTGAACAGGTCAAGGAGGCTGTTGTCCATGGTAATCATACCATCAGCCCTGCTTGTCTGGATGATTGAATTTATCAGAGGAGTCTTGTTTTCTCTGATGAGGTTCCTCACTGCGTCATTAACTCGCAAGATCTCAAAGGCAGGTACCCGGCTTCCCTGGGTAGACGGGATCAACTGCTGGGTTACCACTGCTTGTAAAACAGTGGACAGCTGGACCCTTATCTGATGCTGTTGGTTGGGAGGAAACACATCTATTATCCTGTCTATGGTCTTTGCCGCTCCTATAGTGTGCAAAGTTGAAAGCACCAGCTGCCCCGTTTCCGCGGCAGTCAAAGCGATTGAAGTGGTTTCAAGGTCCCTCATTTCCCCAAGGAGTATTACATCGGGCGCTTCTCGCATGGCCGCCCTGAGCGCCCTGGCATAGCATTGGGCGTCTATGCCTATTTCCCGTTGGTTCACAATGCTTCTCTTGTGAGTGTGGAGGAATTCGATGGGGTCTTCCAGCGTCAAGATGTGGCATTCCCGGCTTTCGTTAATCAAGTCGATGATGGCGGCAAGGGTGGTAGACTTGCCGCTGCCTGCAGGCCCTGTGACGAGCACCAAGCCGCTTGTGAGGGCGGATAGGCCTTGCACCGCCTTGGGAATGCCCAGTTCCTCAGGGTTTGGAAGGCGGAAAGGTATGACTCGCACCACTGCTGCGACGGAGCCTCGCTGTTTGAATGCATTTACCCTGAACCTGCTGAGTCCCGGGACAGACAAGGAGAAGTCTTTATCCCCTTCGGATTGGAACTCGCGGTACAGGGTGTCCCTGGGAAACAGATCCCGTACGAGCTTTTCCGCGACACTTGGGGTCAACGGCGTATCGCCAAGCCTCCGAAACTCGGCCCCGATCCTGAGCACGGGAGGGAGCCCCACTGTGATATGAATGTCAGAAGCTTTCAATCTCACTGCTGTCTCAAGTAGTTCACGAATGGCAC
Organism: Candidatus Fermentithermobacillaceae bacterium; assembly: GCA_012512325.1. GTDB lineage: Bacteria > Bacillota > Sulfobacillia > Fermentithermobacillales > Fermentithermobacillaceae > DTU015. Next base: position 3,726 of record JAAZEL010000081.1, read on the forward strand.
TCATATGATTCCCTGCCCTTATCTTTCGTTCGCCACATTATGCCTGATTGGGTCTTCCGACCGGCTCCACAGCTTGAGCTGTGATTCATATTCAAAGGGTTCCTGGTACTGCTTCCAATGGAGTATTCGGAAACCCCACCCATGGGGTTCACCGGAACCGGCAATCAGTTCGACTCCAACGAGTAAATGCTGCTCAGCAGAGCCATGGGGCCTGGACAACCGGGCCTTTACGGTTATGCTGCCAAGGCCGTTTGGCTCTACCTGGACTTCCCTGACGCTTGCGCCGTATGGAAGTGTGCTTCCCGCTTTTCTGATGTGTTCTTCCAGGCGCTGTGCAAGCATTGGGATTAACTCGTCGTCTGAGTCTTCGGTATGGGCCTGGTGTTGTGACAGGGTGCCGGAAATCATGTCCAGAAGGCTTTCACCGCCGGCTTCGAGAGCGTAGTAGCTTTTGACCCATGCAACCCCTTTTTGCGCCAGTCTAAGGTTAGCCTGGGAGGACGCCATGGCGAGGGCTCCAAGGGTTACCAGGAGCAGCATCAAAAATGCGACAAGGGCTGAGGAGCCGCCCCCTTGGAATCTGCCCCAACGCCTGGCATTCACTTGGTTGCACCTTCCGCTGCGGCATAATGGTTGAAACACTTGACGGTCTCAATGAAGACGATCTCATGTTGCCCGTGGTTGCCAAGGGTGTAGGGTTTGAGGCGCACAACGCGTACCCTGATATTGTAGGCCCCGGAACCCTGTCTTGTGTCTGTTACGGTGGTTCCGGGGGCATCCCCGGGAGACAATTCAGCCTCGACGGTGTAGCAAACCCGGGCCCGGGGGCTGTCAGAGGGTATGGGCCCCCAGGTTTCGTCGAAATACATGGAGAGGATGACGCTGTTTCCGTCAAAGGAGAAAACGGCCTCAGGTGCTTCGAAGTCCTCTGCTGACAGGGACTTTGGATAAGGTGCAGCCTTTATGGTCTCAATGACGCTGATGGCATGGGCCATGGCCTTGTACAGGTCGTAAGCTTTGGCGTTATTGTTCTTAGCCGAAATGAACATCAGCAGGCTGAAACCTGCCAGGATAACAAGGACTGCAACGGACAAGATGATTTCAGCCAGGGCAAAGGCACTTCTTCTCCTTGGACTTGTGCCGGACATGGTGGCCCTCCTCGTTCACCTGTTTTCTGCGGCCACACCGCTCCATAGGGATTGCACCCCATTCTTATGGATCAGGCCCGAGCCACGACCTCAGTGCGAGGGCAAGACTTAGCTCCCTTTGCGTTGTCCCCTTGTCACATCGAAGATCGATTCTTACCATAGGTGACAAGCCGTCGGGCTGTTCAGCGGAAACGTCAAAGCCGTCTATTTCTGCGATGAGGAAGCACATGTCTTGGGTGACCGGATCCCCTTCCGGTACAAGTGCTTCCCATAAGCCGCCCCCTTGGTGATATATCCAGGTTTCATAAGCTCCCGAATCCAGAGCCTCCCTGATAACCAGGGCTTGTCCTGCTCCTGAAGGGTTGGGCCGGACATGAACAGAACCTGCGCCATCGTTTTGCCTTATTTTCATGTTCAGATAAGACATGGCCACCATGAGGTGTGAGATGCTGCGTTTGTCGGCTTCCACCTCTTGGAAAGACCTTGCTGCAGCCAGGGCAAGGGTCAGGGAAGTGATGCTGAAAACCAAAAGCAGCAGCATGACAGATGCCGGCTTGACAAAGACGCCCTTATGAACTGATACCCTCGCGTGATTCACTTTGAACCGACCTTCTTGATCACGTTTATGTGAGGCCTTACGTTCGACGCAAACACAAAATACTCGCAGTGGTATTTCGCCCGGTTGATCCTGATCCCGTAGTTTTCCTCCAGATACTCAAGGTCAGGAGGATAATGTCCTTCCAAGGCGTAGCATTGGACTGCCGCCCTTTCGATGGCTCGTTTGATCGATTCAACTTCTGACTTCTCCAGTTCTTCCCGGTAGCTGCTTATGCTGAAGCAGGCGACGGCGAAGTAAACCAACGTTAGGCATATCGAGATGGCTTGTACATTGATCCTGTATGCCGCCCCTCCCATCCAAAGCTACCTCCTTACCTCATGGAAGACATTATGCTTATAAGCGGCAGCACTACCCCGATGAGCACGGTACCTATCACAATCGACAACACCGAGGCCAGGGCAGGTTCAATACGGGATACTGCGGCCTGAAGCGTCCTGTGAACTTCGTCCTGGTATATTGCAGCCATTTTCCTGGCCATTGACGGGAGCTCTCCGGCCTCGTGTCCTACACGGATCATATTGACAAAGGTGCTTGGAAATATTCCCGTCGCGTTGAAACATTCAGCGAGCTCCTCTCCCTGTTGGATCCCTTGCCTGCACCGGGCCAATTGCTCCGCCACGTATCCGTTACCTGCGACCTCAGCCGCCATTTCAAGGGCCTTGCCTACGTCCAGGCCGCTTTCAAGGGCATACCACATCACCGAGCTTATCCGAGCGGAGTATATTTTCGGGAATATCCCGTCCAAGATACCCGTTTGGGCTTTAAGCCGGTCCAGCTTCTCCCTGCCTGGAGGTGTGGATTTCCATGCCCAGAAGCCGAGCCAGAAGGCAAGGGGCGTTGCTGCAAACCACAGGATGTTCCTTGAAACGGCCACGCCCAAACTCATCAACATCCTGGCAATGGCCGGCATATGCGCTCCTGCGGCAGCCAGGATATCTTCAAATACAGGCAAGACTCTCGATGTGAGAACCAGCACTACCGCGGTGACCATGGCAATCAGTATCAGGGGATACATCAGCGCATCTTTGATCTCGTGCCCGAGGTTATCTTCTTGCTCGTAGAAGGTAGCCAGGGATTCCATCACCGTGTCCAGGACGCCTGCCTCTTCGCCCACCTTTACCATGCTCACCAAGTAGGGAGGGAACACGCCTCGGTTCGCAAGCGCCCGGTGCAGCGGGATACCCGCCTGGATCTCGTGGGCGATGCAGGTGAGATGCTTGCCGAAATACTCGTCGTCGCCGGCAATCAAATGCACCGCATCGGCTATGGGTATGCCTGCTTTGAACGCAACGGCAAATCGATAGCAGAACCACGCCAACCGCCCTGGTGGAGCGTACTTGGCAGGTGCATTTTCAACCACCTTTCCCAAGAGTTTTCGAAGTTCAACCATCTCAGCGTCCCCGGCTCCTGTGTTTAGCAAGTAGTTTCCTGCTCAATACTCGAGTCTTTTCCTGTAATTGTCGCTGTTGTTTATGAACTCAGAGCAAAATGATGACCCTTTCAGTCCGGCGGCAAAAGTGGGATCCATGTGTACCCAGCCATGGCCCTCTTTGTAGATCGAGTAGAACCTGTTGATCCGGATCCAGCCGGTGCCCTCAACGTAAACTTCATTCCAGGCGTGGTACAGGTAGTCAGGTGCAACGTAACCTGTGACCAGTTTGGTGGGAATACCCAAGGACCTCAGCATCGCCGCCAAGAGAGACGCATAGTCAAAGCAGATGCCCTTTCCGGCCTCGAGTATTTCGTCGGGGCCAGGGAGATAGCCAGGCTTCACCGTCCTGGCCTTTGCGTAGTCATAGCTGATGTTGTCGACGATGTACCCGCATATCACTTCAATTTTCTCGATTTCGGTTTCAGCGTCCTCGGTAAGCTCCTTGGCCAGCTTGGCTGCTCTAGAGTCCTCGTGGAACATGACCAGCTGGTGGGCTGTCAGAAAGGGTGCATTCTCGTCTTCCAGTTCCGCGTCAAGGGATGTTCCGAATATAGTGGCATACCTGTTGTCTGCGATGTGTGCCAGCACCTTGATTGAGTACGTGCCGTTGCCCATCTGAAGGGGATAAGGTTCAAATTCGCCCCTTGAGTTCAGATCGTATATGTACCGTTCCCCGTCCTTATCTATGATCACCTTGAGTTTCTTGGGTGATTCAGGTTCATTGTAGGCAATCCTGACGAGTCCGTTGGAGACGTTGGAAATGTCAACGGATGCCCTGTGGTTGCCTATAAGCTTCGGTTGCTTGGGTTCTTGAGAGGGTTCGTCTGCAGAACCGGGATGGGCTACGGATATGCTTACGGACAGGGCCAATATCATGACTATGAGTACAGTTGCGAGTTTAACCGGCTTCAGCTTTGCGCGCAAGTAAGCGACCTCCTTTTCAAAACAGTCGGCTTAGGCCGTCTGTACTTGTGTCCCGGCCTGCCAAATTCGGATTATCCAAGGTGATAACAGCCATGCAGGCTCTATATTTATCGGAATCCCTGCTCTGTCTGCTTAGGACAAAGAGCGGCCCGGAAGGGAAAGGGTGTTACCGTATCGAAGTGGTATGCCGCAGGGTTGTGTACACCACAAGTGATTTGGAGGCGTGCCATGCAGCGTAGGAAGTTCGGATTTCATGATTTTGACGTGTCTGCCTTGGGATTCGGATGTATGAGGCTTCCCGTAATCGACAATCAACCTGACAAGATAGACGAGGAAAAGACCGCAGAGATGATCCACTACGCCGTGGACAACGGTGTGGATTACATTGATACGGCATACAGCTATCACCGGGAGCAGAGTGAGGTGGTCCTGGGCCGCATACTCAAAGGCGGTTACAGGGACCGGGTGTATCTGGCCACCAAATGCCCCACATGGCTTATTGAAAAACACGAGGATTTTGACAAGTACCTGGATATCCAACTATCAAGGCTCCAGACGGACCGTATCGACATGTACCTCATGCACAGTTTGAACAAGGACAGGTGGAACGTCCTTGTGGAGAATGACGTGTTTTCGTTCATGGAAAGGGCAAAGCAAGACGGACGGATTAGGTTCGCAGGGTTTTCCTTCCACGATAACGTCGAATTGTTCAAGGCAATAGTGGATGCCTACCATTGGGACTTCTGCCAGATCCAGTACAACTACATGGACGAAGAGTTTCAGGCGGGGACTGAGGGGCTCAAGTATGCGGCGGGAAAGAACTTGGCCGTAGTGATCATGGAACCCCTCAGGGGCGGACGCCTGGTGTGGAACATACCTGCGGAAGTGCAGGAGATTATGGACCGGTCAGGCAAAGGGCGTACCCCTGCCGACTGGGCTTTGCGTTGGGTATGGAATCACCCTGAGGTGACAGTAGTATTGAGCGGCATGGGCAAGCTCAGGGAAGTCAAGGAGAACATCGAAACCGCCCGCACTGCACTGCCCAATTCCCTTACGCCTGAAGACTTGGCGATGTTCGAGGAAATCAAAGAGTCTTACAGGAAACGTGTCAAAGTCCAATGCACAGGTTGCGAGTATTGCTTGCCCTGTCCCCAGGGGATCGTGATACCGGAATGGTTTGATCATTATAACGAAGCCCATATGTACAACACTTTCGAATACTTCAAGAGGATGTTCCAATGGATTTCAGAAAACCAGGGCAATCCGGAAAACTGCGTAGAGTGCGGCGATTGCGAGGCGTCGTGCCCGCAGAGCTTGCCCATTAGGGAACTTCTGAAACAGATCAGGGGTGCAGGAAGGCAATGAGGCCACCCTGGCTTGACGATCCGGCAAGTACCGGGATGAAATGATGCCCGGAAGCTTATGAACTTGCATATGACATACTGGGTATGCCCCGGGATTCCGGGGCATATTCACCTTGCAGATGCACCTTCCGTATGGTAAGATTACTACTGCCCCGTACGAGTTACGGCACACAAACCTCTAAGTTTGACGCAAGTTAGTGCGAAAAAATAACTCCGGGGGATGTTGACAAAAGCGACACGACCAGGTAGTATAGTGTTCGTTCGCTTCGGTCCTTGAAAACTGAACAGCGTAGAGACCTTTGAGTGAGGATAAAGGTGTAACGGAGAGTTTGATCCT
>JAAZEL010000082.1 GCA_012512325.1 Candidatus Fermentithermobacillaceae bacterium
CCCAGGCTTCCCTTAGCTTCTTGGGTGTCGGTATCGACCCGAGGATCCCCAACTGGGGAGGAATAATCAGTGAAGGCAAGACGTTGATCATTACCCATCCGTACCAGTGTGCTTATCCCGGCTTCGCCATTATCATACTGGTGCTTGCATTTACTATGTTGGGTGACGGCTTACGAGACGTACTCGATCCTACGCTCAGATAAGTTGGTGAATGGGTCTATGCTGAGTACAACTAACAACATGACTAACATAACAACTGACCACAGTGAGGCAGTTCTCAGTGTGTCTGATCTGAAACTGAGGATTGACGGACCTTATGGCACAACGGAGATCTTAAACGGCATCACCATCGACGTCATGAAAGGTGAGACCCTAGGTATCGTCGGTGAATCAGGCTGTGGCAAGAGTATGACTGCCTTGTGCATAATGCGTCTCCTGAGGACTCCCCCCGCAAGGATTGAAGGCAGCATCATGTTTGAAGACACGGACCTGCTTAGCCTGAGCAAGAAGGAGATGCAGAGTATCAGGGGCAACCGCATATCCATGATATTCCAGGATCCCATGACCTGCCTTAACCCGGTGTTCACCGTCGGTCAACAGCTTGACGAGGTATTCACGCTCCACCAAGGTATGTCCAAAGAGGAAGCGAGAGAACACTCCATTGAAGCCCTTCGTAAGGTCAACATCGCTCTTCCGGAAAAACGCGTCAATGACTATCCGTATCAGATGTCCGGAGGCATGCGGCAACGGGTGATGATTGCCATGGCGCTGGCTTGCAGGCCTCAACTTCTTATAGCCGATGAACCTACCACCGCACTCGATGTGACCATCCAGGCTCAGGTGCTGGACCTCATGCGCAACCTCCAAGAGGAACTGGGAACATCAATCCTGTTCATTACCCACGACCTTGGTGTGGTCGCTGAAATGTGCGAGCGTGCGATAGTGTTCTACTGTGGAGAGGTCATGGAGGCGGCACCTGTTGATATCCTCCTGTCTGAACCTGCCCATCCGTACGCACGCGGGTTGTTGGCGTCATTGCCTAAGTTCGGGAGACGTTCTGAGAAGCTGTACGTGATACCCGGAATGGTCCCACCGGCGGGGCAGTTCCCGAGACACTGTGTGTTTGAACCCAGGTGTGAGCGTGCCATGGAACGTTGTCGTTTGGAAAAACCACCGCTTATACGGCTGGATGAGCAGCATGCAGTGCGGTGTTTCCTCTACCACGAATAGGAGTGTGTGGACAAGATGGAGAACCTAGACCAGGTATGCAACGAAGGGTTTGACGTTGTGCTCAAAGCCAGGGGTATCACCAAGTGGTTCGCTCTCAAGAAGTGGTTTTTCGAGAAGCAAGCATACGTCCGGGCCGTGGAGGATGTGAGCTTTGACGTGTACCGGGGTGAGACCCTCGGTATCGTGGGAGAATCGGGATGCGGCAAGTCTACGCTGGCTCGTACCCTTCTTCGTCTTATCGAGCCCTCCCGGGGGGTCATTGAATATGAGGGCAAGGATATATTGAAGATGAGCAAGCAAGAGCTTCGGGCTCTCAGGCGGCATGTGCAGATCGTGTTTCAGGATCCATACAGCTCGCTCCATCCTCGCATGACCATCGGCGATATACTCTGTGAGCCTTTGCGTATAACCGGGATTATGCCTGACAAGAAGCGGCAAAGGGAGCGCGCGCTTGAGCTTCTGTCAATGGTTGCCCTGGACCGGTCATATGCGGACCGCTATCCCCACGAGCTTTCAGGCGGCCAACAGCAGCGTATTGCCATAGGCCGCGCACTGGCAACCTATCCCGAACTGATAATCTTCGATGAACCCGTATCCGCACTGGATGTTTCGGTAAGGGCTCAGATCCTCAACTTGATCGAAGAACTTCAGGAAGAACTGGACCTAACCTATATTTTCATAAGCCATGACCTATCGGTGATTGAGCATATCTGCGACCGGGTGTTGATCATGTACCTCGGGCATGTCATGGAGCTTGCTGAGACTGAGGAGTTGTTCAACAATCCCCTACACCCTTACACCCAAGCACTTCTATCAGCCATACCACAAATCGACAAAGCTAAGAGGCGGGAACGCATGTTGCTGGAAGGGGAAATCCCTAATCCTATCAATCCACCTGAGGGCTGCCGGTTTCACACCCGATGTCGCTTGGCTACAGAAATCTGTCTCACAAAACCACAATTTCGCGATGTGGGTAATGGGCATTTTGTAGCCTGCCACCACGTGAAAGAAGGCACGGCCGAGCTAATGTAGTCACAGGAGTTGCAGTGCAATGCCAGGAATCCGGATCAGACCATGCAAAGAATACCATACAAGGAGGAGTAAGTATGGCAGATGATATCAAGCGGTTACTCTGGGATAGCATAGAACAACAAAGCCCTGAGTTGTTCAAATTGGCTTGCGATATATTCGACCGGCCTGAGAACGGTTACCAAGAATTCTATGCTTCAGGTCTGCTGTCTGACTATCTGGAGCGGTCTGGGTTTTCAGTTGAGCGTGGGGCATGCGGGCTTGCCACGGCATTTCGCGCTGAATGGGAGAACGGCTCAGGGGGCCCGGTTATTGGCTTCTTGGGCGAATATGACGCCCTAAACGAGTTGGGCCACGGGTGTGGACACCATCTGCAGACTCCTGCTTGTATTGGTGCTGCCATGGCATTGCGAAAACATCTGGATGACGTCCCTTACAAACTGGTTGTATACGGCACTCCTGCCGAAGAGACCACCGGAGGCAAGATTGATATGATTGAGGCCGGCTGTTTTAGGGAACTTGATGTGGCCTTTTCATATCACAGCGGACGCACAACAGGGGTATCGGGTGGGTCGAAGGCACTCCAATCAGCAACGGCGACATTTCACGGAATCCCGTCGCACGCCAGCAGCAGTCCTCACTTGGGAAGAAGTGCCCTTGATGCCATGGTGCTGTCCTTCCACGGGGTCGAATGCATGCGCGAGCATCTTATGGATGGCAGCAGAGTTCACTACACTGTGCGCGAAGGTACAGGCCCCAGCAATATTGTTCACGAACGTGCAGTAGCCGCTTACACCCTCCGTGCACCGGATAGGCCATATCTCGAAGACATGACGCGCCGTTTTAAGAAGATCATAGAGGGTGCGGCAATGATGACCGAAACCCGCTATGAAATCAGTTTAACCGCGCCGTTCTACAATCTGATTTCTATCCCTGCGCTGAACCAGGCTGCCTTGGCCAACGAGGAGTTTTACCGTCTTCCGAGAATTGAGCGTACACAAGCGAGTAACGGAGGTTCAACGGATTTCGGTAACGTCTCGTGGGTGGTTCCGTCGGTCATGGTTTACACATATTATTGCGATGCGCCAGGTCACAGCAAAGAATGGGTTGCGGCAGGCAAGTCGGAAGCTGCTCGCGAATCGATGATTTCAGGCGCTGCAGTGATGGCCGCTACTGCTTACGATGTGATCACACGACCGGATCTGTGGGCACTGGTTAAGGAACAGTTCCGGCAGAAGACGTCAGGACCCGGAATGAGCTCTTTTGCCTGAATGTGCTTTGATGTAGGTGGTGATTGAGCGAGAACTGCCTTGTAGGAATGGAGTCGGAATGAACCTTCAAGGGGTCCAGCGTGCTGCGCGGGAAGGAGGTGGATGCGCCGAACGGAGAGATCCTTCTTCGACGACACCGGTCTGATTCGGATTGTAGATGAAAACCAAAGGCACTATGGCGCAGTTTGTTGGTAGGCTCACGCGTCGCAATAAACAGGTTGTGGTCAGATACAGGCAGGCATTCCCAGAAACCGTTCCATTACAGGAGGGACAACCATGATATTTGGCCTTCTCAAAGACATCAAACCAGGCGAATATCGGGTAATCTGCACGCCGGCAGAGGTTCGCAGTATAGTTGCCGCCGGACATACTGTGTTGGCGCAGCGTGATTGCGGCAAGGCCGCAGGTTTCCCCGATGAGAAGTACGTCGAAGCAGGTGCCGAGATTGTGGAAACCATGGAGGAGATCTACGCGAGAGCCGACATGGTTGCCAAAGTGAAGGAACTTGAGCTGTGTGAGTTCGACCTGATCCGTGAGAATCAGATTATCCTTTGCTGTTTGCACCCGGCCGGCAATCCGCCTGAAGTGGATGCTGTCCTGAAAAGCAAGTGCATTGCGTTCACAGCTGAGGATTCTCACCGGTATGGTTCGCCAAACTGCGAGGCAGCAGGTAAGGTAGGCGCCCTGTTCGGCCTGGAATCCATGCTGACCATAAACGGCGGGAAAGGCAAGTATGTTGGCGGCTTCGCAGGCGCCCCGGCCATGAACGTACTGATCCTCGGTGGCGGGGTTGTAGGGGAAAATGCACTCAAAGTGCTCTATGCACTCGGAGCCAACTGCACCGTTATGGACATAAACATAGGTGTGTTGCGCAGGCTTTCCACCCAGTACCCGGGAATCAGCACCATGATGTCGTCCAAGGAAAACATTGCCGCCATCTTGCCAAACATGGATCTGGTTCTTAACTGTGTGAAGTGGCCCAAGCATCGCAAAGACTTCCTTATAGACAAAGAGATGCTCAAGACCATGGAACCCGGTTCTGTACTGGTGGACATCAGCAACGACAACCCAGGAGCCATTGAGAGCAGTAGACCTACTGCCCACGAGAACCCGCGGTACGTGGTGAACGGTGTGGTCCACTACTGTGTGGACAACATTCCAAGCGCTACAGCTCAATCAACCTCTCAGGCTTATGCCGCTGTAATGCTCCCGTTCATTCTGAGCATCCTCAACGACGGCGTCGTTGAGACTTGCGTGCGGGATGGTTACTGGAGGAGAAGCCTGACTGCGTACAAAGGGTTCCTGACACACGAGGAAACCAGCGGTATCCAGGGAAGGCCTTGGGTCAGGCCCGAAGAACTGCTTGGTATCGCCGACCGTCCGGACCTGGATTGTGCACCGCCGGCAACCACTACCCGTTCCGATAATTTCTATCCGAAGAGCGCATGGGCTGGGATAAGGACAGACAAGCCATGAAGAGCGGAGTCTTAAGCTACACTAGAGATTACCGTTTGGAACGTTTCGTGCTCGGTACCCGTTGGGAGGATCTCCCCCAAGAGGTCGTTGAGCGTGGACGGGCTTGCTTTCTCGATCTGCTGGGCGCCTTGGTGGTGGGCAGCCAGAGCCAACAGTTCAAGGTAGGCCTGGATATGGCTGCCAATGTCTTTGGCGTCGGCGACGTAGCAGTTCTGGGGTCTAGCGGTAAGCTAAGCGTCATCGGAGCCGCTATTGCCATGGGTCACGCTTCCAATGCCTTCGACATCGATGACGGGCACAACATAATCCGCGCCCACCCAGGGACTTCCTTCATAGGTGGCTTGCTGGCGGCCGCCTATCACCGGGACGTTAGTTTCAGGGAGTTCCTGACGACGCTGGTTGTCTCGTATGAGGCAACCATCAGATATGGCAGGGCGGTCATGGATTACTACGAGTACCCCCACAGCAGCGGTACATTTGGCGCCTTTGGTACAGCGGCAGGAGTCGCTCGTCTCCTAGGCCTGTCCCGCGAAGCACTCAACAATGCACTATCCGTAGCTGACTTCAATGCACCGTTGGTACCAGGCATTCGTTCCGTGGAGTACCCGTCGATGAACAAAGACGGCGTGCCTTTCGGGGTGATGATTGGCATGTTGGCCATAGCTGAGACCCTCCACGGATTCACAGGGAACAAGAACCTATTGGAAGGAGACCCGTACAGGCATTACCTGGATGACCTGGGGGAGAACTTCGAGATTCTAAAGCTCTACTTCAAACCCTATCCTTGCTGTCGCTGGGCCCACCCGGCAATTGACGCCTGTCTCTGGGTGATGGACAAGCATGGTATAAGCTATAAGGACATTGATCGTGTGAGGATCCATACCTTTGACAGGGCTACCCGCTTGTCCAAGGCGATTCCTAAAACCACCGATGAGGCTCAGTACAACATTGCCTATCCGGTGGCGGCTGCGATTGTGTTCGGGGATTTCGGGCTTGAACAGGTGGTTGAGGAAAACCTTCACAACCCTGAGGTCCTGAACATGATGGAAAGGGTTGACTTCTGCGTGGACCCCGCACTGGACGCCAAGTTTCCGGAAAGGCGCATTTGCCGTGCTGAGGTCGTCCTAAAAAGCGGTGAGGTATTGGAATCAATCGAGTGTGAGCCGCGGGGCGAACCTGATGAAGATATCGACCTGAACTGGATCATTGAGAAATTCAGGCGCCTCACGAAGACCACTCTTACCGAACAGGGCCAGAAGGCCTTCGTAGAGCTCGTGCAGGACGACGGCGGCCGCTCCATGCGACAAGCCATAGATGTCATGAACGGTAAGGAGTACTGGAAACGTCCTCAGGCGAGGCCTGATTTGCGGGATCAGTGGTTGTAGTAGCTGTGGTGAAGCAGCCGGTGTCATGGGCGGCCGCCTCGTCACACATGGCTGTCCTTGACTACCGAATGCGGCCTAGGTACGTCGGTTTCAAATTGAATTGCCTTAAAATGGTGAAAACTCACAATCAAGTAGGAATAAAGGAGGTTCAGACAGGTGAGGAAATTCTTGGTGAAGATTCTGGTTGTTCTGTGCGCAGTCGCATTGCTGGCGGGTTGCGCCACACCAGCCGCCCCTGAGGAGCCTACAGGTAACGGCGGCCCCGGGGGGACAGGGGAGGAACAGGCTGACAGGTATGGCGGTGATTTCGTGCTGGCCACTGATCTGGTATGTTCGATCGTTGATCCCCATCATTCCAAAGGGTTGATGGCCAGCTACCAGTGGATGCAGCACATCCTTGAAACACCTCTTGCATACTCCGCTACCGGCGAGGTCTTTCCTCTGATATGCGATTACGAGTTGTCGGAGGATGGTCTCACTCTTGCCTTGACGATCATACCTGGCAGGTACTTCCATGACGGCACCGAGATAACTATCGATGACGTGATAGCCTCTATCGAACGGGTGGGCAGGGTCTATCCGTCGTTCGCCGAGCGCTTCACCGACCTCGTTGTCAGCCAAGAGGTCACCGATGACAGCGTCACCTTCGTGTTCAGCGAATACCGGCCCAACACCATACTCCAACTCACGGACAGCAGGGGCCCCCTGTGGGTGCTGCCCAAGAAGCTTTTGGACGAGTGGGGCGACGAGCCGATTCAAGATCCCTTCCTGTTCGTCGGGTCAGGGCCATATGTACTGGAAAAATACGAGCCTGACCGCGAAATAGTGGTAAGGAAATGGCAGGACTACAAGCCGGTTATGAACGAAGGCGCCATTGGTGAGGCAGCTCCCCGCTATGGCTATTTCGACAGCATTACCTGGAGCGTAAACCTGGACGCCACATCCCGGACGGCAGGGCTCCTGGCCGGAGACTATCACTTCGGCAGTGTGCTGACCGACATGCAGCAGCAAGCGATCGATGCCGGTCTTAAGGTGTTCTATCTCCAGAATGAATGGGCACCGGCGATCTTCTTCAACCTGGACGAGTCCAACTCCGACAGCCCTGTGTTCGACAAGAACTTCCGTAAGGCGATCAGGGCTGCACTGGATATGGAAGCGATCATGCTGTCCATTAGGGACGGGGATTCCAATGCGTTTATCTTGGATCCCGACCCGGTGTCCCGGAACAGCGTCTATCACAACGATATCATTAAGAACACCGAATGGAACATAGCTGATAAAGAGCTGGCCAGAAGGCACCTTGAGGCCTCCAACTACAACGGCGAGACCATCTACTGGCTGTGCTCGCAGAGCGCATCGTTCTACAAGGCTGCGGTAGTCGGCATTGAACAACTCAGGGAAGTTGGCATCAACGTCGAGATGATGCTGGTAGACCCGGGTGCTCACAGCTCCATGCGTATTGACCCGGCCACCGGCCACGATATCGGCGCTTGGGAGACTCAGAAGACAACCCTTCCGATCTCTCAAGGCAGCTTCGTCCGCGGAGACCAGGGCGGGTGGTGGAAGAACGAGGAGAGGGATCGCCTGCTCCGGATCATGAACACCACTGTCGCAGGTTCCGAGGAAAGCTTGGCGGCTTATGAGGAGTTCTGCCGCCTGGCCGCTGAGGAGGTGCCGTGGATAATCTTCGGCGAACTCTTGACGCCTAGGTTCGGGGTACCGGAGCTGGAGCTCAACTACCAGGGCACCAACGCTTACTACTGGAACTCCTATTTCGCCAAGTAACATGTTGTGAACTTGTTGGGTGTGGGGAGAGTCCCATCTCCGGACTCTCCCCATCCATCGGTAGCGTAGGTAGCGTGACTGGTAAGGGGGCATATGCATTGCTGCAGTTTATTGTCAAGAGGGTGCTGTCCGGCATACCGGTTATACTGATCGTAATGGTCCTTATCTTCTTCATAATGCGAATCATACCCGGGGATCCCGCGGCCATGATCTTGGGAGACGAGGCGTCTATCGAGGAAATAGAAGACCTCAGAGAAAAAATGGGCTTGAATGACCCCTTACCCGTTCAGTTCATAAACTACGTGAAGGATATCGTTTCAGGGAATTGGGGCAATTCTTACCATAATGGCAGGCCTGTGTTTGAGAACATCCGCAAACGGTTGGAACCCACGATTCTGATAGTGGTATACAGTACCGTCATATCGGTTGTGCTCGGTATCACCCTTGGTATCCTGTCTGCTCGATTCCACAATTCCTTCCTTGATTACACCCTGACCACCGTTTCTGTATTCGGCCTGTCTGTGCCTATGTTTTGGTTCGGCGTGATGATCTTGTTCCTCTTCGGCGTAAGACTAAGATGGTTCCCTGTGCAAGGGTACAGGACCATTGCGGAAGTCGGGCTTCTCGGATCGCTCAAGTATCTTACCATGCCTTCAGTGGCTGTCGGCCTGCAGCACGTGGCCAGCATCACCCGTTATACCAGATCCATGATGCTTGAGGTACTCGGGAACAACTATATCCGTACCGCCCACGCCAAGGGGCTTTCTGAGCGCGTTGTGTTCTACAAGCATGCGCTCAAGAACGCCTTGTCCCCGGTAGTCACTACAATAGGCTTCTCTATGGCGAGCATGCTGGGCGGGACCGTTGTCGCTGAGATGGTGTTCAACATCCCCGGGATGGGGAAGCTGGCCTACGATTCGCTGATCCGGCGCGATTATCCGCAGGAACAGGCCATAATCCTGTTTATGACAATCGTTTTCGTGGTTGTGAATATTGTGATGGACATCATGTACAAGTGGCTTGATCCGCGAATCGAGCTCGACTAGGAGTCCCTGGCCAGGGAAGACTCCGTAGGCCCCGGACTCGGGGAGAAGTCTCTGGAGATCCCAGGCTGAGCGCGAAGTCAAATGCCTTCGTTCTGGTTGGACGGAGGCTTTTGTCTTTGGTAGGGTTTCTCTTTGGCAACACCACTTGACAATACCACGGATTTTACATGAATGAGCATGATAATCCTCTTGCATCCGGAACCCGCACGTTGGAACATAAAGTTGGAACATAAAATTGAAAGGTTATTAAATAAGAATCAGTATTGATACTCTTCGTTAAGGTTCGTTACAGTAACCAAAGGAATTGGAGGTACGTCTGATGGCAAATACCAACGAGGTTTACAGGTGTAACTTGTGCGGCAACATTGTGTGGGTGGTTCACCCCGGAGTGGGCCAATTGGTGTGTTGCGGAAAGCCGATGGAACTCATGACCGAAAGGACCGCAGCGAATGAGGGAGTTGAAAAGCATGTCCCGGTGGTTGCTGAAGAAGGTACCGGGGTACTGGCGGTCAAAGTCGGCAGCGTGGAACATCCTATGAGCGAAGAACACTATATAGAATGGATCGAAGTGCAAGAGGACAACGGGAACGTACAAGCAAGATTCCTGAATCCCCAAGACAAGCCTTTTGC
The DNA here is from genome assembly GCA_012512325.1 of Candidatus Fermentithermobacillaceae bacterium. Taxonomy (GTDB): domain Bacteria; phylum Bacillota; class Sulfobacillia; order Fermentithermobacillales; family Fermentithermobacillaceae; genus DTU015. Next base: position 9,853 of record JAAZEL010000082.1, read on the forward strand.
CCGGTTTGAACTCACAGGCAAGCCGGTGAAAGTAAGGGCATATTGCAATCTCCACGGATTGTGGAAAGCGTAGGGAAGCAAACTTGGCGAAGTAGAAGTGGAGATAGGACATAGGGAAGGAAGACGGAAGGAAGGCCCCTAGGGAAGCTTCGGGGGCTTTCCCTTAACCTGAGGTAAGGTGCTTTTCTCAGTGAGTCTTATTCCCGCCTGAACTCGACCGGGCATTGCGGCAGTACTATCTCAACGACATCAAGAGCGCGCCAGAACAACTATGACGGCGCCTGCGCCTATGCCTACGAGGATAGACAAGACACCCGCAAATATGATCTTGCGGATGTTGGCCATTTCCTCCGGTGTACGTTTACGCTGATTTCTACCGCTTTTCCAGAAATACCGGTTGTACTCCATTATTCTTCATTAATCCTCCAGTACGCAGGCCACATAATGTCCCGGTGCCACTTCCTTCAGCGGTATGTCGCCTGCGGTACAAGCCTCTGTGGCGTGGGGACAACGTGGAGCAAAGCGGCAACCAGGTTTCGGGTTTATCGGGCTTACGACCTCTCCGCGGATGATGTTGGTTCTGGGTTTGCGGCGGCTGCTGGATTTCGGGACAGGAATGGACGACAGCAGCGCCCTAGTGTAAGGATGACGCGGATCCTTGAACAATAGCTTGGAGGGGCACAGCTCAGCGCACTTGCCCAGATACATGACGGCGATGTCATCGGATATGTGGCGCACGACCGATAGATCGTGAGTAATGAACAAGTAGGTGAGCCCCTGTGCTTCCTGGAGGTCCATGAGCAGATTCAGGATCTGTGCCTGGATTGATACGTCCAGGGCGGAAACGGGTTCGTCACATACTATGAACTTGGGGTTCTGCGCCAGTGCCCGGGCGACCCCGATTCGTTGGCGGCGGCCTCCGTCCAACTCATGGGGATAGGCGCTTGCAAGCCTTTGCGCCAGGCCTACCATGTCCATCAAGTCGGCCGTTTTCTCGTACACCGCGCGGCTGCTGCACACACGATTAACAAGGAGGGGCTCTGCGATAAGTTCCTGGACGCTCATGCGCGGGTTCAGGCTGCTGTAGGGATCTTGGAAGATCATCTGCATCTCTTTGCGCAGCTCGCGCCTTTTCTTCTGGGAACAGGTCATCAGGTTGATCCCGTTGAAAATGATACCTCCGGAGGTAGGTGTCTCCAGTCCTATTACCGTGCGCCCCAGGGTGGTCTTTCCGCACCCTGATTCGCCCACTACTCCCAGAGTCTTGCCCTCTTCAATTGAAAGGTTGACGCCGTCCACAGCGTGTAGGTAGCCGTTTCTTACTTCAAAGTATTTCTTTAGATTCCTTATTTCCAACAGCGGACTCATTTGCCGGTCCCCTCCCCGAACAGATGACACATTATTTTGAGATCGCCGTCGCCTATCAAGTACGTGTCCGGTTTCTGTTCAGTGCAAACATCCATGCGATGTGGGCAGCGGGGTGCGAATTTGCATCCGGGGGGAAGCGCCGTGGGATCGGGCATCAGTCCCTCAATGGGGGAAAGGCGCTTGGCATCGCTTTCCAAACTCGGGATGGAACCGAATAGGCCTACTGTATAAGGATGGTGGATGTTTCCGTCCAATACTTCTTCCGCCGTTCCGTATTCCACGATCTCTCCGGCATACATAACTGCGACAAAATCACAAGTTTCAGCCACCACTCCAAAGTCGTGGCTGATGACTATCATGGCGGTGCCCAGTTCTTCCTGAAGCCGGCGCATCATCGCCAGCACTTGGGCCTGTATGGTCACATCCAAGGCGGTGGTAGGTTCGTCTGCTATCAACAAGTCCGGATTGCAGGCCAATGCCATGGAGATTACAACCCGCTGCTGCATGCCACCTGAAAACTGGTGAGGATAGCCGTTCTTGCGCTCCGGTTCTATCCCGACCATCTGCAGCATCTCTTCGACCCGCTCCTCGACCTGAACTCGAGTAAGACCCTGTTTATCGTGGAGTAGGATCGCTTCGGCAATCTGGTCGCCCACGGTGATGACGGGGTTGAGGGCGCTCATGGGGTCCTGGAATATCATAGACACGGTTTGGCCCCGGATCTCTCGCATCTCTTTCTCAGGCAGTGTCATGATGTCTCTGCCCTTGATGCGGATTGTACCGCGACTCACTCGTCCGGTACGTTCGGGGAGCAGGCGTAAGATAGAAAGGGCGACAGTCGTCTTGCCGGCGCCTGTTTCTCCCACAAGTCCCAGGGTGTGGCCGTAATCCAAGCGGATGTCGACGCCATTGACCGCATACACCGTGGAAAGGTCTGTTTGGTACACGACGTGCAGGTCTTCAATCTCAAGCAGTACTGATTCACTCGCAGCTGCCATGGCGCACCTCCATCAGTTTCTAAGTCTCGGGTCCAGCGCGTCCCGTAACCCGTCACCTACCAGGTTGAAACTCAGGGCCGCCATCAATATGGCCGAGCCTGGAAAGTAAAGCAGGTAGGGTGCTCTAAACATATAAACCCGGGCGCTTGACAGTAATGCGCCCCATTCGGGAGCGGGCGGTTGTACACCCATGCCTATAAACGACAGCCCTGCAGCCGAAAGAATCATGTTTGCTATGTTCATAGTGGTGTGTACGATAATGGGGCCGATGGCGTTGGGCAACACATACTTGACTATGATCCGCAGGTTGCTGGCGCCGTAGGAACGCGCGGCGTCGATGAAGTCCTGATCCACCACTGTAAGTACCACCGATCGGATGAGACGGACTGTGCCCGGCACGCATGAGATGGTAATTGCGATCAAGAGGTTGCGTAGGTTCGGGCCCAGTGCTGCTACTACCGCGAGAGACAACAATACGGGCGGTACGGACATGAACACGTCCAACAATCGCATAACGACGTTGTCAAGTCTTCCTCCGAAGTAGCCGCACGCGGCGCCTAGGAGGCATCCGACGACGAGTGACAACACACTGGTGGAGACCCCTATGAAGAGGGAGTATCGCGAGCCGTGCACGATTCTCGCGAAAAGATCCCGGCCCAAGTGGTCGGTACCGAAAGGATGCTCAGAAGAAGGACCTTGCAACCGCTTCTCAGCTACCTGAGTTGTGGTTCTGTCATAGGGTACAATCACATCGGCGAAAACCGCCACCAGGACGATGAGGATCGCAAGCCCTAAGCCAATCATGGCTGCTTTGTTCTTCCTAAAACGACGCCAGACCTCTTTCACTTCACTGTGCTTCTTAGCTTTTCTTGCTCTTGTTTTCGCGCTCAATGCCATGAACCTACCTTCTCAATTGCTAGCTGGTGTACCTTGCCTTGATACGGGGGTTCAAGAAAGCGTACAACAAGTCAACCACGAGCATGATAAGGCAAAACAGGACCGACAACAGCAGAGTGGCAGCCGATACGGCGGGAACGTCTTTCTGTCGGATCGATGTGACTATGTAAGTCCCCAGGCCGGGCATGCCGAACACAGTCTCGATGATGATGGCTCCACCCAGAGATGCGCCGAAACTCATTCCCATGGATGTGATTACGGGCAACAGCGCATTCTTAAGGGCGTGCTTCCATATGACAGTTGTTTCACTCGCGCCTTTGGCGCGGGCGGTGCGGATGTAATCTTGCCTTATGGTTTCAAGCATGGTGGAGCGTGTCAGGCGCATCAATCCGGCCGCGCCACCAGCAGACAAGGTTGCCGTTGGAAGGATAAAGCAGCGCCAGCTGTCTACGCCGCTGGAGGGTAGCCAGCCAAGCCTTAACGAGAACACCAACATTAGCATCAGCCCGAGCCAGAAACCGGGGATAGCTGCGAAAAACATCGCCATCACGGTGAAGAAGGTATCTATGAAGGAATACTGGCGCACGGCTGACAGGATCCCCAGCGAGATTCCCAGGATTGAGCTGAGAGCCATAGAGCCCACCGCCAGATAGAAGGTGTTGGGAAAGCGCTGGAAAATCTCTTGGAACACCGGCGTCCTCGTCCTGTAAGAATCTCCAAAATCGAATCTGAAGATTATGTCTGCCAGGTAGTTGAAGAACCTAACCAGGAAGGGCTTGTCGTAACCCAACTCGCGGTTCAGCGCTTCGATGTCCTCTTTATCAGCCGTCATTCCCAGGATCAAGGTTCCCGGATCGCCAGGTGTCAAGGACATTATGGTGAACACCAGAAAAATGGCTCCTAATATCACGGGGATTGTGAGAAGAAGCCGCCTGAGGACATACCGGTACATGAAGGCTACCTCCCGTCAGGATTACAACCAATACCAATATGGTTGTTATATTATATATTATATGAAATCGATATTGCAACACTATCCTGTTTTTGTTATCATCCTAGGTAATTAGTATCCATTATAGCAGTTATGGCAGTAATTCTGGTAAGGTATAGCAGTAAGTTTATCAGGGAAAGGATTTGCCAAACAATGTACCAAGGGAGAGAATGGCCTTATCCTTCTGAGATCGATCAAACCGAAACGCTGACAGCCGATGTCCTGGTAGTAGGCGGCGGTATCGCAGGCTGTATGGCGGCAATAGCCGCAGCGCGCAGAGGACAGAAAGTGATTCTCGTGGATAAAGGCGCTGTCAAACGAAGCGGCGCCGGCGGCACAGGCATCGACCACTGGGAATCTGCTGCCACCAATCCCTGCTCACGTGTGACTCCTGAAGAACTCCACAAGGCTATGATGGACGACAACGATGGCTACAACAACCCCATTTCTCACTACATCGAATGCCGGGAAGGTTGGGATCGTCTGCTTGATATCGAGCAAATGGGCGGCAAGATTCGGGATACGGAAGACGAGTTTAAAGGCGCAGAGTTCAGGGATGAGGAGACCAAGCTACTGTTCGCTTACGACTACCACGCACGTTATACGCTGCGAGTTTGGGGGACAACCTTCAAACCTGCCATGGCCAGGGAGCTCAAGCGTCTGGGAGTACGAGTCCTGGAACGCGTGATGGTTACCTCCCTGCTCACAAAAGACGGCAAACACGGTTCAGATTGCATTGGTGCCACAGGGTTTCATACACGTACAGGCAAGTTCTACATCATGAGGGCAAAGGCTACCATTATTGCTACGTCCCGTCCGGCCAGAGTCTGGCTGTTCTCCGCTGCTTATCCAGGCTTGTGCGAATTCCGGCCCCTCCAATGCATCGGAGACGGGCATGCAATGGGTTGGCGGATTGGCGCCGAATTCTGCATGATGGAGAAGTCGGTCCGGGCTCAGTTTTCGGCTTCCGGACGTTCATATCCGCCTTATATGGCGGGGAATAACCACAACACGTGGTACCCGGCCACCTTGATTGACGCAACCGGACGGGAAATCCCTTACGTGGACCGAGACGGGAATATCCTTCCGGATGTGCGCAGCCGGTGTTATCCTGCCAAGGGCCAGAGGTTCTTCCTCAAGGGCGGCAATGTCGAAGAAGCCAAGTACGAGTATTTGGGACCGGAGACCCTGCCCTGGGACAAGCTCAAGGAAATGGGCTACAAACTCCCGTTCTACGCGGACCTGACAGCCATGCCGGAACACGAGCGCAAGGCCATCTGGGGCCTGATGGTGGGGCAGGAAGGAAAGACCATGGTTCCTGTTTACCAGTATTTGAACAACGCAGGCTTCGACCCGACAAAGCACGTGATTCAGTGTTACGGGGCGGGCTGGACCAGCGCGGAATTCCTGCCACAAGAACGCCAGCTCTTCGGTGCACCAGGTGGCTTCATGAATGACTGGTATCTCATGACCAATATTCCAGGCCTGTTTGCAGCAGGGGATGCGCTGTTCTCGTCCAACTGCTACGGTCACGCGGCAGCCACCGGTTATTACGCAGGAAGGCATGCGGCCAGGTTTGCCGCTTCGCGCAGCCTCCATGATTTCGATGCCCATCAACTTGAGCAGGAACGAGAAAGAGTGTATGCACCCCTTCTGAACAAGCGGGGTTTTGGATGGAAAGAACTCAACCATGCCATTTGCAAGACCATGCAGAACTACTGCGGTGAGTTGAAGGAAGAGGGCCTATTGCTTGCCGGGGCGGAGCGACTGTCCCACTATGAGAAGGACATAGTGCCATATACATCAGCCTCTAACCCCCACGAGCTTATGCGCCTTCTGGAAGTGCACAACATCCTTACAGTCGCTCAGATGATCCTTGAAGCATGTCTCGTGCGCAAGCAAGACTGTCCTCCCCTGGAGTTTTACAGGGCTGACAGTGGCGGACAAGCTCCTAAGCCGTTCCTGGTGATCCGCCACGACGGGGAGAAGACCGTCTGTCGTGAAGTTCCCCTGGATTTCGCAGGCGATGTTAAAGAGAATTACGAAAGGCGCAACCAGGACTACATAGAGGAAAAGGAGGTGGGCTAGTGGAGGAAGTGCGAATGGTTCTTCGAGAAACGAAGCCTGCGGAACCTCTGGCTTTTGACACAGACAAGTGCATCGGCTGTAACCGGTGTCTGGAGGCGTGTCAGATCGATATAATGATTCCTTCTGAAGAGAAAGGCTCGCCCCCTCTGGTAGCTTTCCCTGATGAGTGCTGGTATTGCGGTGCATGTGTAATGGAGTGTCCCACAGGCGCAATCAGTTTGCAGCATCCTTTGATGAACCAAGTGCGATGGGCGGAGAAGTCCAGTCTGACCGCGAGGAGTGAAGCATAGTGGAGCTGCTTAAGGAACTGACCCAAGCCTGGGGTGTCGCCGGCCGGGAAAAGGCCGTACGCGAGATCATCCAACGGGAATTGGCAGGACATGTGGACGAGATGATGGTGGATCCAATGGGCAACCTGATTGCCCTGAAGCGGGGGAAGGGGGGCGGCAAGAAAATCATGTTGGCCGCCCACATGGATGAGATCGGAGCTCAGGTAAAGCGGATTGAAAACGACGGGCGCATATCCTTGTGCAAAGTAGGATGGCTTTGGACAGGCTCGATGTATAACGACAAGGTTATGTTTCAGAACGGTATTGTCGGTGTTGTCGGTTGTAACTGCCCTATCGAAGAAGCCAAGAACGACGTAGGGAAGCTTTTTGTAGACATTGGGTGTTCCAGCAAAGAAGAGGTAGAGAAGTACGTAAAGGTAGGCGACTATTGCAGTCTTGTGGGCCCCTACTACGAACTACAGAATGATTGCATCGCAGCCAAGGCCTTGGATGATCGCGTTGGCTGCTGCCTCCTGATTGAAGCTGCAAAACGGAACCGTGGGGACCGCAAGAACGACGTGTACTACGTATTTACCGTGCAAGAGGAGGTGGGATGTCGCGGCGCAAAGACAGCCGCAGAGCGCATATCTCCCGACATCGGCATCTCAGTGGATGTAACTCCCGACCACAAGTATCCCAGCGACCTGACAGGGGCCAATGAGGTGGGTGCAGGGGTAGGAGTGAAGTTTGGCGATCCTTCTGCAGTGATGGATGAGTACTTGGTTGAGAAAATGGTGGAGTGTTGTGAGAAAAACAACGTTAAATACCAGAGGGATGTAATGGATCGCGGCGGTACTGATGCATCCAGCATCAACCTTTCCGGTTGTGGGGTGCGCGTAGCCGCCATTTCCGTTGTGTGCCGCTATCCCCACAGTCAAAGCGCCGTTGTCTCTCTGAGGGACGTGAGGGAGGCGCTCAGGCTGGTCGATTTATACACGGCCCTCGATTTTCAGTTTGACGATTAAGCAAGTCATCGAGCAAGTGTGATGTTTGCGCAAACCCTAAGCATCGAAAGGAGATGAGTCCTGGTGGCCAAAAAACACCTAATCCTGCTGTTGGTGGCTGTCATGGTCCTTTCAACGATCACAGGTTGCCAACCCCAATCTGAAACCCCGGTTGGTGCTGACGAGGGGTCTGAAAAGACTGATTTGGTTATCGCTATCAAGGCTGACGTGAATACCTTGCATCCTACTGACCACAGAACCACGGCTGAAATGGACATAGTCACTCAGATATATGACACCCTTTACAAAGTAAGCTGGGAAGGTAAAGACCCTGAGCCAAGGCTCGCCACCCATTATGAAATCGGTGAGGACGGGAAGACCTACACGTTCTACCTCCGGAAAGATGCTACGTTCCACGACGGTACGCCTGTGAAAGCGAGCGACGTTGTGTTTTCAGCCAAGCTGTATCAAGAGTCCATCTATCAAAACGCCATGGTCGCCGGCATGGAAAGCGTTGAAGCCCTGGACGAGTACACGGTGGTTTTCAAGACATCAACGGTTTACGCGCCCTTCTTACAGTCGATCATGGGCATACATGTGGCTTCTGAAGCCTACTATAACTCGGTGGATGCCGATACCTTTGCAAACAGGCCAATCGGCAGCGGGCCTTACAAGTTTGTCGACCGTGAAGTGGGCAGCAAGATCCTGCTTGAGGCTCACGAGGATTACTACCTAGGTGCTCCTCCCATTAAGAATGTCACCTACAGGGTCATACCGGATGACACAACCATCGCAGTCGGGCTGCAAACCGGAGAGATCGATTTCGCAGCTATTGCACCGTCGATCTACGCCACCCTCAAGGGTCAAAAGGGTGTAGAAATTGACGAGTACCCCATGTCTCGGTTTGGGTTCATTTCAGTCAGCCACGAGAAGTATCCCTACAATCAGACGAAGTTCCGCCAAGCCCTCGCCTATGCCATCGACAGGCAGAAGATGGTTGACGTAGCCCTGGATGGTCTTGGCTCGGTTAACTCCAACATCATCAGCCCTCTCCGTTTCGGGTACTCTGATGATCTGCCCGAATACACCTATGATCCGGACAAGGCTAAGGCGCTTCTGGCAGAGTGCGGCATAGAAACGCCTTACGACTTGGGTGTCATGTACATCTCGGAAGCTTTCACTGACCATGCCCAGATAGTCCAGAGTGACCTCGAAGCCGTCGGGCTTACCTGCACCATTGAGATGCTCGAAGCCAACGCATACTACGGCAAGCTGCTGGGCGGCGAATGCGGCCTGACGGTGCTGGAAATGACGCTGGAAGGTGATACCCACCAGTACTCCCTCGCTTTCATGCCTCAATACATAGGCGGAGCGAACAACGCGCGTTACAGCAACGATCAGGTATCACAGTGGTTCAATGATGCCCTCGCCGCCATAGACAAGGATGAACGTTTCGAGATCTACAACAAGATCTTCAGAAAGGTACAGGAAGACGCAGTCTACATTGTGCTTTACAACACCCTGGGCCTGTACGGCCGCAGCTCAGATCTGAAGGTCCCCGAGTTCGAACTGGAAGGCAGATATTTCATAAGCGAGTTCAGCTGGCAATAGTCACGGCCGGCAGTAGAAGCAGGTAGCGATAGACACAGGGGCAACATACGCAGATGTCAACATACACGGGTGGCAATAGACACAGGCGTTTATTTGTGGCCTTCATTCGGGGCGTTGAACAACCCCGGTCGTGCAGGTCAAGGGAGGTAACGGCCGATGCAACGTAAGTTGTTTCGTGATGCCAAGGTGCTTTCTCTGAGGACAGGGCGCTACGCACAGGAGATGGACGTGCTGGTTGAGAACGGAACCATTGCAGCCATCGGGCGGAACCTGGAATGTGCCGACGCCGAAGTAGTTGAGTGTGAGGGACGGTATATGACACCGTCCCTCATTGATGCTCATGTCCACATGATCTGTGAGGAAATGGGTCTCCAGTGTATTGTGTGCGGTGTCACAGCTGTACGACACCTTAGCGGCGGCGAAGGCGTGCTCAGATATGCTCGCGATATCCGTGCCGGCAGGAGGGCGGGACCTTACATATATTCATCGGGCCCGATTGTCGACGGCGCCGGAGCACGGTACAAGTCGCCGTCTCATGTTTACATAGATGGGCCCGAACAGGCAGCGCAGGCGGTTCGCGACACAGTAGAAGCCGGTTACCTGTGGGCTAAGGCTTATCCATCCATGACTCCTGAAGAGATGGAGAGTTTTCTTCAGGAGGCGAAGCGTCTCAATATAAGGGTTTCCGGCCATTTGAGCTATTATGCGGATCCGAAAGCGTTGGCAGATCTGGGTTACGCTTGCTGCGAGCATTCCAGCAGTCTCCCAAAGAATGATGAGGACATAGATTACTTGGCCGATTCAGGCATGTGGTTCTGTCCCACACAATTGGTTTGTGAGACCCTTCCTGATTACGTGTGGAAGGAGAAGCCTCTTTCTGAGGCTGCAGGTTATGAGTACTTGTCCGAGGCTTCGCGCAAGTACTGGGAAGAGCGCAACAAAAAGATCATCGCAGAGTACAAAGAACGGAATCTCAAGCCGGATATCAACGTCATCATCGCCCGGGGACGGCGGTTCATGGACCGTTCAGACAGGTACATGGCGGGCAGCGATGCAATGTATCCAGGCGTGGTGGCGGGTTTCGGGCTGCATGCGGAGCTTCGCAAGTTGGTGGATCTCTATGGGCTCGCGCCTTTGGATGCACTGCGCGCAGCCACCATGAAACCTGCGGAGTGCATGGGGCTTTCCGCGTGTAAAGGCCAAATCGCTCCGGGTATGGATGCAGACCTGTTGTTACTTGAACGTGACCCCCTTGAGGACATAAGCAACTTGTTGTCCATACACATGGTGATCCAGGGCGAAAGGGTGTACGGCCGCAGACAACTGGACCGCATGCTGGATGAACTCAAAGATCCCCGGCGCGAATTTGAAGTGTTCGAGCCTACGTTTCTTTTCTGAGGGGTCGCGAATTCTTCATAGCAGCGATGGCGCGATGCATGTTATCGTCCATGTGACGTCTCATCCGCCTCGCTGCTTCTTCTATGTTTCCTGAAGCTACGGATTGATATATGCTTTTGTGGTCGGCGCTAAGCACGTCGCGATTCTGGTTGAACTGCTGGTATGTATTGGTGAGCAAAGTTACTTGGGCCCTCAGCTTTCTCGCTGCCGCAGTCAGCCTCGAATTGCCTGCGTACTTGTAAAAAACCAGGTGAAACATGTCTGAATATTCCTTCCAGGTGTCCAGATCATTATCGGCAATGGCTTCATCGGAACGTCTGATAACTTCACCCAGTTCCTCAACAAGATCTTTGCAGGGAGAGTCTCCACACGCGTACTTCAGGGCAAGGCAGTCCAGGTCTCCCAGGAGTTGAAACAACTCGTGCACATCTTGTTCGGCAAGCTCGACGACGCGGACACCTACGTTGGAGTAGTAAGTCACAAGGTCATCCTCAACTAACCGGGTCAAGGCTTCTCGGATGGGCGTGTGGCTGACGCCGAATCGTTCTCGCAGCGTTTGCAGTTTCAATTGGGTGCCGCTGGGAATCTTCTGAGTGAGAATATCGTTGCGCAAGATCCTGTAAATCTGCTCCGAGAGTGTTTGCTTGTTGATTGAAGCTTCCATGCTTAACCTCCAATCCCATCAAGACTCCTAGGTTTCCGAAGACCTAAGGTTCAAAGGCTTGAGAGTCCAAGGATTCGGAATTCCAAGAGTTCCGAGAGTTCAAGGATTCCGAGACTCCAAGGTTCCAATATACTTTTTCGAAAACCGCCAGTCCCTGTTATACTTCCACCAGATATCATATTACATCTTATATGATATGAAATCGAAAATGTCAAAAAACAAATTTATGGTTTAGCACGCCTTATCCACGACCAGACAGGAACATATCAAAGAATCGCCTTTCATCTCCAACCCGGTCAACAGGTTGATCATAGCGGTCCTGCCTGCGCCCTTGGGGCCCAGGAAGCCGAAAATCTCACCTTTCTTGACGGTGAAGCGATGCCATCTACGGCGGCAAAATCGCCATGTCGCTTGGTAAGGTTCCTGGCTTCAATGATGTTCATCTGCATCCCTCAATCTGAGATTTGGATACTGGTTAGTTTGCTGCAAAAATGTCGTGAAGCAGGGGCTCAGAATGGGTCCCTTCGGAGTTTGCCACAAAAGGAAGGAGGTGCCAAATCAGGAGGCCGAGGGTGTGTTATAAGAGGTACCAAATCAAGATAGAGATGGGCTAAGTACCAGGGATATGCGAGATGGTAGGGAGGCGGGGGTTGGGAGCCCGCGACGTGTGAGGGCCTGAAGGTAAAGGTACAACCCGGAACTCAGGACCAGAGGAGCAATAAGAGGAGAATCAGTCAAGGATGGCAAAACGAGATAGGTAACAAAAGAGAGGAGGAACCGCGCATGACCGGTCCGGGAATTGGCAATGAAGCAATAAGTGATAAGGACGCCAGAGCCCGTTATGCCCGCGAGTTCGTGGCAGCGGCAACCGTGAAGGAGCTGCAGCAAGCGATGGCATCGGGCAGACTCACTTCCAGGGATATTGTCCAAGCATACATAGAACGCATCGGTCTTTACGACAAACGAGGCCCGGCGCTCAATGCGGTCTTGGAGCTCAACCCCGAGGCACTCTTTATCGCTGAGGCACTGGATGTTGAACGTGCTCACAAAGGGCCGCGAGGTCCTCTGCACGGCATACCTGTCCTGGTCAAGGACAGTGTGGATACCGCCGACATGATGCACACCAGCGCAGGCTCATTGGCACTTGCCAACTCTTACGCGCGGAAAGATGCGTTCATCGCCCGAAGACTGCGGGAGGCAGGAGCCATTATACTTGGCAAAGCCAACATGACCGAATGGGCGAATATGATGACAGACAACATGCCTCCTGGCTACAGCTCCCGCGGCGGCCAGGTTCGTAATCCCTACGGCCCCGGCGTATACCATCCGGGTGGCTCCAGCTCAGGTTCGGCGGCAGCTGTGGCGGCGGGTTTTGTGCCTGTATCAGTAGGTACTGAGACTTCAGGCTCTATTCTGAGTCCGGCCCGGTCCAACTCGGTGGTCGGCATAAAGCCCACGGTTGGTTTGTGGAGCCGTTCGGGGGTCATCCCGATTTCCCACATACAAGACACTCCGGGTCCCTTCGGCACCACAGTTGAGGATGCAGCGATCTTGCTTGGCGCTCTCACGGGAATCGACCAGGAAGACCCGGCAACCTGGGCAAGCGAAGGCAGGGCTTTCGGCGATTACACCCAGTATCTCGACAAAGACGGCTTGAAGAATGCCCGTATTGGTTTTGTAAACGCATTTTCCGAAGAAACAGGGGAAATAGACGAGTTAAGCGAGGAATCCCGCTCTATCATCATGGGTGTTAAGGAAGTGCTCAAAGATGCAGGTGCATGCGCGGTTGATGCTCTGCCCCCAACCCCGGCGCCGAAACACTGGCGGAGTACCGCGCTGGTTTACGAGTTCAAACCTGCGATAAACAAGTATCTGTCTAACTTATCTCCCAACGTACCTGTCCATTCGCTTAAGGAACTAATAGAGTTCAACAACAATCGCCCTGAGAAGATGCTCAGGTACGGGCAGACAACGTTGATTCGCTCGGAAGCCACCAGCGGCGCCCTGACTGAGCCGGAGTACATTGAAGCAAGAGCCGAAGTGGAGCGTATGTCCAGGGAGAGCATTGATTCTCTCTTGAGGGACCACAAGCTGGACGCTTTGCTGTTCCCGGACATCTTGAACTGCGCCGTTTCGGCTCAAGCAGGCTATCCGTCCGTTGCCGTGCCTGTAGGATATACCCAAGAAGGCAAGCCTGTAGCAGTGACGTTCGCCGGAAGCGCATATTCCGAACCGGTGCTTCTAAGACTTGCATATGCCTTTGAGCAGCTCACCAAAGCGCGCAAACCGCCAAGATTGGAGTAGGGAGCATAGGTGCATGGATGCGTAGATGCACAGATGGTTAGATGCATAGATGCATAGATGCATAGACGCAGTTGCGCATACCTGAGCGATCCTGCGCAAGTCCCGAGAATGGCGACAACTTGGTTACATGACGATATTGGGGTAGGGAACGCTGATGTAGTTACACTGCTGGGTTTGACTCAGAGGAGGTCAGGTGCCACACCGGGTTGGTTCCTGACCTCCATCCTCACGTTGAGCGGCTAACACAGACGCCGCAAGGCCCGGATCATAGCGCAGCGCTTGTCATAGAAACCTGGTGTTGTAGGCACCCCGGACCATTACATAGGCTTCAGTGCTTTTTCTCTTGAGGGTCATCCTGGTGGCTATGTGCTGATTGCAATTAGGACAATGCAGTACTGCCGGCTTGTTAGACAAGTCTACCGAACTCCGGACGATTCTCTCCAGGTACATCCTCAACAAACGCCCTTTGTCGACTTTCTGATACAGGGCAATATCGGTTTTGCAGTGAGCGCAGCGGACTAGCATGGCGAGACTGCCCTTGACTTTCCGGGAATATGGGTTTTCGTAAATCAGGCAGGTGTCTCCTTCCAGCAGGCGTTCCCTCCCCGCAGTGTATCCTCCCAGCAGGTGTCTCCTTCCAACAGGCGTTTCCTCACCCCAGGTGTCTCCTCCAAAGATGATTCTAAACCGTGCCGGGGTTGTGGGTGCAACCCCAGCTACTCCGGGTATCGAACGTTTCTGCCCCTAGGATCATTATAGAATGGGACCATTATAGACTAGGAGCGTGAGACTAAAAGCACTTGTTGTCAGCGCCAGAACGCTTCCAACCAGGCTCTTGACGCCTGGCTGTTCTCAAGGGGTTTCGGTATTGCAGTGGTCAAGTCTCGTACAGTGCTAACAGAGAGCGTGCTGTGGCGAGGGATGGTTTCGGTATTGCAGTGATCAAGTCGTACTAGCACAGGCATCAGAACCCGAAAGAACGGCACACATGGTGGACCATTTTGAGCCTAGGCCCGCAAGATTGGCACACCTGGTAGGCCATTTCAGCTTCAGAGGCCCTTGGATCCCTTGTTGCGGCGATGATAAGATGTAGGCGTTGATAGGGCAAGAATAGCTTCGGTGCTGTTCAAACCTGGAAGCATTGTGCTCAGGCGACCCGTCGCGTTTAACTCCCGACAAAGGATGTAACTGGACGTGCACAGATTGCTGAAACACTCTACGGTGAGATTTGTCTTGTTGATTGTGGCAGTAGCCTGTCTTGCAGGCTTGGTATTTTACGTATCCGCCGGTGCTTCGGGACCGTACCTGTCTTCCGAGGATGCAATCCAAGAGCGCGTTGAGGATGGCGAGGTTGTTCTCGACTATGAGACAGAACATCTAAGGGTTTTTGCTGTCAGCCGACAACAAGGCGAAGTTGAGCTATATGCCGTCAAGAGACGGATGGGGTTTTGGGTTTGGGATTACCCGTCAGAAAGAAACATCCAAGAGATCAGTTATGTTGGGAACGACGCATATATCTACCTGGTAGAGAAGACGGGGAGTACGGGTATTGCCTTGTGTTTGGAGAGTGAAGATGGAGGCAGAATAGATCCGTTGAAATCCGCTCAGGTGTTGGCACAGGGTACTGACACAGGGGGCTATGCAGTGGCGGTGTTCAAGATCGCCGACTATGGAAGCCGTCCCGGAAACTATCGGCTGGTGATTAGTGACCTGTCAGGCGAACCACTTAACGCAAAGGCCGATGAACTCGATTTCGACTCCATCGCTTTGTTTTGTGGCACCGGTGATGATAGTAGGCTCCTGGAATACTCTCCCGAGGAGCTCAGCCTACTTGCGGACCAGAGAACCCGGTTGTTGGATGCGTTTAGGGGAGTGATTTCCCGAAAAACTCCCATCGAACCGGTTTGTCTTGAGGGCGCCAAGAGGCCCGAGATGGACGAGGATATCCATGCGTCCACCATACTGGGTACTTACTACAAGGTGGAAGGCAAGTATAGGATCTTCCGGTGGACTCACCAAGTCAGTTATCACCTTGTACTGAACGGCGAGTATGAAGGGGTCTTGCTCCGTCACGAAACCAGCTACACGGAACACAGTCTTTTCGAAGACGGACTGAGCGCTATCAATACTTCGTATAAAGCGGAACCGGGACCGGAGCTGGATGCGTTGGTTCACATCTACCATCTGTTTTTTCCCCGGTGTCAACTGTGATTCGATCGCGAGCAGCCGTGAGACCGCGAGCAGCCATGCGGGTCGCGCGTCAACCGCGGCCAATCGTGGGCCAAGCCTGAGTCGACCGGGCGTTGCATCCAGGTAGTTGTCCGGTGTCTGGGTTATCGACCAAGGTGGGCAGGGCAATCTGGATAATCGGGATTTTGGGGAGGCGTCGTACTTGCTTAGCAAAGAACGCATGGATTTCGTTACAGAACTCTGCCAGAGAATGGTCCAATGCCCTAGTTTGTCGGGGCAGGAAGAAGCGCTTGCGGGGCTTGTGAGGCAAACCATGGAGAAACTGGGCTATGACGAGATTGAGACTGACAGATACGGGAATGTGACAGGCGTGATACGTTTTGGCAGGCCTGGCAAGACGATCTTGCTCGAAGGACACATGGATCATGTGGATCCAGGCGACCTGTCGCAGTGGACGGTTGACCCATACGGAGGAACGGTAAAGGACGGCAGGCTATACGGACGCGGGGCGTCTGACATGAAGGGTAGTTTGGCAGCGATGATCGCCGCAGCTGCGTATATCAAAGCCGACAGGCAAAGCCACTTGAGCGGAACGATTATGGTGGCAGCCACTGTCCATGAAGAATGCTTTGAGGGGGTGGCCAGC
The DNA here is from genome assembly GCA_012512325.1 of Candidatus Fermentithermobacillaceae bacterium. Taxonomy (GTDB): domain Bacteria; phylum Bacillota; class Sulfobacillia; order Fermentithermobacillales; family Fermentithermobacillaceae; genus DTU015. The sequence continues at coordinate 26,281 of JAAZEL010000082.1, forward strand.
CAGGAGATAGGGGAAAGGTACAACCCCGATTATGTTGTAATCGGTGAAGCTTCATCCCTTGACATCAAGCGGGGCCAACGGGGCAGGGCAGAAGTAGTGGTTGAGACTTACGGCAGATCAGCCCATTCGTCCAATCCCGAAAAGGGGATAAACGCTGTAAAGCAGATGATCAAGCTCTTGTCACGCCTTGGACAACGCTACACACCACCAACCCATCCCATTCTAGGGAGCGGGATTTTGGAACTTACGGATATCATTTCATATCCGTATCCAGGGGCTAGTGTGGTGCCTGACAGGTGCCGGGTCACCTTGGACAGGAGGCTCCTTGTGGGAGAGACCCAGGAAGATGTCCTAGGGGTTTTCCGGGAAATCATCGAGGAGTTGAAAACCAGCGATCCCGGTTTCAAGGCAAAGGTTCTTATCGCCACAGGGGAAGCACGATGTTACACAGGAGAAACCATCCAAGCCTTGAGGTTTGCTCCGGGGTGGCTTCTGGATGACGATCACCCATACGTGACGAGCGCCTTAGCCGCACCAAAAAGAGCCGGGCTGTCGCCAAAACTTTCACATTATTCGTTTTGCACCAACGGAAGCTATTACGCAGGCAAAGCCGGAATACCCACCATCGGCTTTGGTGCGTCCCATGAGCATCTTGCACATGTGGTTGACGAGTATGTGGAGATTAGCCAGTTAATCTCGGCGTGCAAAGGCTATTACGCCATTTGCGAAGCGATGCTGACTTGAGAGACAGGTGATAAGCTCTGGTTTGAGACGTTTGCAGCCATGATGTGCAACCGTCTTAGAAAGGTTGGCAGGCTAGTTAACAATCCGGAGGTGAGCCAGATGGATCTGGTAATAAAGAACGTTACATTGTTTGACGGCACGGGTAAACTTCCATATGGGCCTGTTACTGTGGCTATTGAGGGTGACAGGATCGAAAGAATCGGGCCTTCTGATCGAATACCTATACCCGAAAACCTGGAATTAGCAGGCCAAATCGTAGACGGCACAGGAGTGTTCCTGATGCCTGGACTAGTGGATTGCCACGTACATATTACAAATACCTGGGAGCCAGACCAGTTGAGGCGAATGAAGCAACTTGTACCCTACATTGCCATACGTTCAACCATCAATGCAGAAAACACCTTGGAAGCCGGCATAACAGCCGTAAGAGATGCAGGTGCCCCGTTCCTGCTTGATGTTGCTCTCAAGCAGGCAATCGAGAGAGGGATTGTCCCGGGGCCTAGGCTGCAGGTGGCATGCAGAGGCCTGTCCATCACCGGTGGCCACGGAGACAGCCGCAACGGGTGGCCGCCTGAGATTGAGTTCAAGGGACGTTACGTGGTGGACAGCCCCGATGAGGCGAGAAAAGCAGCAAGGGAGCAGATAAGGGACGGCGCGGACCACCTCAAACTTCACGCAACAGGCGGGGTTATGTCCGAAGGCGATGTTCCCACAGCCAGAGGCCTCACTATCGAAGAAATGCGGGCAGCCATTGAAGAGGCCCGCAATGTAGGCAAGAGGACCATGGCCCACGCTCAAGGCTCGGTAGGCATCAAGAATGCCATCTTGGCAGGGATATCATCCATTGAACACGGGTTCTACCTGACAGACGAGATCATCGAGCTCATGCTCGAGCGGGATGTGTTCCTGGTGCCCACATTGTCGGCAGTACACCACATAGTTGAAAAAGGCACGGAAGCGGGGATCCCGCCTTACGGCGTCGAGAAGGCCAAGGAAGCTCAGGAAGCCCATCTCAAGAGCTTCTACAAGGCGTACAAAGCGGGTGTCAAAATCGCCATGGGTACTGACGCCGCAACTCCTTTCAACTGCCACGGCAACAATGCTCTGGAACTAGAGCTCATGGTCAATGCAGGTATGAAGCCCATAGATGCCC
>JAAZEL010000083.1 GCA_012512325.1 Candidatus Fermentithermobacillaceae bacterium
GAAATATACTATGTAAAACAGCACTTCGATCCGTCTTTCCTGCCCGGCCGCTCCTCCCGCAAGTTCTTGGTCCACGAGACCTTCTTCAGCTACGGGCCTATAGAAAAAATCGTGAGCCTCCTGGGGATAGGCCGCGTCAACGTTGTGGCTGTAAAACTGGACCACGAGATGAAACTGAGCCGGGAAAACAGGCAAGAGCTCAGGGAATTGGTGGGGCCCAAGTTCTACTTCTCCAAGGCCGCTTACCAATACCATAAGGACTCCCTGCCCCATAAGGACCCTGAAACCGCCATGGGCTATCAGGTGGTGTTCGATACCCTGGTGAGAAACTGGGACGGCGGCGACAGGAACATATGGTACGTGTCAGGTGTCCCGGTGTGGTTCGATTTCGGCGCCAGCCTTGATCCCCGGTGCCAGAACATATATCGCTTTCTCCTCAAACTGCAAGACGCGGCTGAAACGGGACGGGTGTCGTCGATAAAGCGCTACTTCGAGAACTTCTCCCGGCACAGAGACAGCATCCTGAATAGGGCAATAAGCATGTTCAAGCGGATCACCCTGAATGAGATCAGGACCATAGTAGGAATGGCCGAACGTAACTACGCCGGGTTCTTTGCCGAATACATTGCTGAGAACCTATCGAAAATTGACGAAGACATTGATATAATAAGGGGAGCGTTCCTGCCCAAGGAGCTCAAGAGCGATCGCTCCCTCATCTTCTCGTCCATACCGAGGGAAGCTTTCGGGCGTCAGGTGAAGTAAGCCCGGTGAAACGGTAAGAGGCATATCACACTGTTGTGCAACGGTCCGGACGGCAGACATATAAGTAAGTAAGCGGCGCAAACGGCCGTAGTATTACAGACCGGAGGAAACCCTTGGCCAAGAAGCACGGTTTCAGAATAGACTTGCACGTGCACTCAGTATTCTCAGGCGAGTCCTTGGCTGACCCCAGGGATATCCTGGAGGCGGCCATTGAGAAAGGACTTGACGGCATATGCGTTACTGAGCACCAAAGCCTGTACGCCAGCCGCCCCTTTGATGAACTGAAGAAGGACTACCCTTCTCTGGTGGTGCTGAGAGGCGTGGAGCTTTCAACCGATGCAGGTCACATGCTCGTCTACGGCATCGACGATGCGGAATGGAATGACTGGGGAAAAGACAGGTCGGTCAATGGCCAGGAACTGATAGACCGGGTGCGGAAACTTGGGGGAGTTGCCATCCCCGCTCACCCATGGCAAGTAGTGCCCAGCCCAGGCAACCAGGAAGGCCTGCAATTCACAGTAGACGAACGGATTACCATCCTGGACAACCTCACAGCCATTGAAGCGTGCAACGGCAAACAGCTTGGCCATCCGGTTATCTGTGAGATCTTAGGCGCTTTCGCCAAGCAGAGAGGGATTGGCCGGATCGGCGGAAGCGACGCCCATGTGCCTGAGAACGTAGGCAATGCATATACCGTTTTTAGGACTCCTGTTTGCTCGCCAAGAGAGCTTGTGAGAGCCATCCTTTCCAAGACGTATTACCCCCAAACCTCCTAGGGACATTCTGAATTTCAAACATTTAACTCGGGTTATTCCAATAAACCTATAGAGATCCAAGCTGAAGCTCAGTTCTCGTAGTCCGAGTTCTCGCCTATGCACAAGCAAACCAGCCAAGAACATGGCAACCCTTGTGTCTTTGTGATGATTGCTCAGGTTAGGAGACTGACCATTGAACAGAACCAGGGTTTCGTCGTTAGCTTTGGCCGGTACTTATATAGGCACTGTGGTAGGAGCGGGCTTTGCGTCGGGCCAGGAAGTGCTCCAATTCTTCGCTATGTTCGGCCCTATGGGCATTCCCGGAGCAATAGCAGCGGTAGCAGGTTTCTTCCTGTTTGGGTTCGCATGCATAGAGATCGGTAGGGTAACCGGAGCTTCCTCCCACAAACCTGTGTTCAGAAAAGCTGTCGGCAGAACACTCGCTCCATTGCTGGACTTTGTGGCCGTCTTCTTCTTGTTCGGTGCCTTGTCTGCCATGATCTCAGGCACCGGCTCCATAGTCCACCAAGAATTCGGCTTGCCGTGGATAGTCGGAGCTGCCGCCATGGCAATTGCCGCTTTCTTAACAGTACTCACAGGGCTTAGGGGGATCACATATGCCATTGGCTCTGTGGTGCCTTTCTTGTTGACAGGCGTGCTTCTCATTTCTGCCGGAGTGATACATAACAACGGGTTGCATATCGGGCTGCCACCGCCGGATTACCAGCCTCCTGTCGGTCATTGGGCGGTATCTGCTTTCAACTATGTGTCCTACAATATCCTCATGGCTGCCCCTGTTTTATCTGCCATAGGCAGCACACTGAACACCCAACGGCAGGCGTATACCATAGCTGCCCTAGGAGCTTCAGGGTTAGGAGCCGGGCTCCTGCTCGTGTATCTAACGTTAGTATCTGCTCTCCCGGGGATCGCACGGTTTGAGGTGCCCTTGGCCAGGCTGGCGTCTCAGGTGTGGAGGTTTGGGCAACCTTTGTATGTCACCATCTTCGCAGCTGAAGTGTATACAACCGCTGTAGCCAACCTCTACGGTTTTTCGGCCAGGCTGATCCCTCCTGGAGACAAGGGATTCACGGTCATCGCTTTTGCCACGACAGCAATTGCGCTGCTAGCTGCTTCGACAGGTTTCTCTAACCTGGTAAGAGTGGTATATCCCTTGTGTGGCTGGGCCGGGACAGTCTTCATCGCAGGGCTGGCGGTCTACTTGGTCAAAGACATTGGTAGGGATGAGCTGGAATAGCCTATGGAGTGGTGTGCACTCCTCCCCGTACTCATCAATCGGACATCAAACCCAGATCTTGTCATCCCGTCTGCTTGATCATCCTACTGTTCCAAGCCCTGACTGCTCCAGCGCCGCATTAAGCCTAGGCTTGTGCGATGCTACCTGTTTCCTGGCCTGCTCGAGAGAATCGACACTTGCTTGCTTGAATTCCTCGTCCTTAATGGAAGCGAGATTAATCTCAGCGTTCATGGCTGCCCCCTGCGCACCGGCCTCAAGTAGCAGGAAACCAACGGCCACATCAGTTATGGCGTTTGGGTTTCCATATTCCAGCAGGCCCGGCAAGAGAGCCATCGCCTCAAGGCATGCCTCCAAGGTCTTCAAAGGTGATTTGGTCGCACCAACGAATGCCTCTTGTATTGTCTTCCTTCGTTCAGCCTTTTCTTCAGGAGTGGATTTTGGCAGTCTGAAAGCCCTTTCCACGTTCCTATAAGCTTGGGCGTCTTCATCGGCCAAGGCCAAAAGCTTCCGGTGCAAATCATCAGCAACTGACCGTATTTCCTCAAGTTGCTCACGGCCTTGGGCAAACTTGGGCGAGTTCAACGTAATCCCAGCAACCATCTGGAACAGCGCACAACCCATGGCACCGGTCACCGCAGCCGCAGCACCTCCACCGGGTGCGCCGGTAGCGGCTCTCAAATCATTCAGAAATCCGGACAGGTCCAAGCTCTTCGCCCCCTACCCTATAGTAAGCTCAACACGATACGGCTCGCGATGCTTTATTGCCATCCGTGCCTCTTACTACACTATGAGGTCAAGGATCCTTTGCTTAGAGAAACCCTCCAGCTTCAAACGGGCAAAAGCCACGTCTAAGAGCGCATCCAATGGCACCAAACCGATGAGCTCCGAGTTTACGATTTCCACCCCTCTGCTTGCAGCTTCTTCCTCGATCTTGCTGTATACAAGTTCCATGGACGTAGCCCGGAAATCCAACAGGTTCATGGTAATCTGGGCCAGCCCGGTTTCGTCTATTTTTATTCCCATAGCTTGGACATGAGGAAGGCCTCCTGATGACTCCCTTATCTTCCTCGCTATGGATCGTGCGATTTTCACGTCAGGGGTATTAAGGTTGACGTTGAACGCGATAAGAGGCGCCCTAGCCCCTACAGCTGTAGCTCCAGCCCTTGGATGGAGTTCGCTTGGCCCGAAATCGGGTTTCCTGTTAGGATCAGTCTTGATAGCTGCTTTGAGCCCTTCATATTCGCCTCGTCTCACATCAGGGAGGCGCACCCGATCCGGCCTTGCGGCGGCTCTTGCGTAAAGATACACAGGTATTCTCAATTCTTCACCTATCCGCCGCCCTACGCGCCTGGCCATCTCCACACAGTCTTCCATGGTTGCGCCCAGGATAGGGACAAAGGGCATCACGTCGGTAGCACCTATCCTAGGATGCTCGCCTTCATGTTTTTCCATGTCTATCAGTTCACTTGCCCTTCGGGCAGCACGAAAAGCAGCTTGTTCAACGTCGGCGGGCGCCCCGACGAAGGTGACGACTGAACGGTTGTGGCTTGGATCCATGGATGCATCCAGTACATTACATCCTGAGTCTTTGATCACCTTGACTATTTCATCTAGAAACGATGGGTCTCTGCCTTCACTGAAGTTCGGTATGCATTCGACAATCCGGCGCCTCATTGTTGTTCCCTCCCAGTAGTTTAGTTGAGCAGTTCCCGGATACCTTAACTCCGATAACAGTCCTGAATCACCAAGATTGCAGTGAAGGCTTCTGAACAGTGTCCAGAAGCCTACTCATCATGGATTATTCGAACGGCAATGGCGGCGTCTTTATCTCAGGCGGAATCAGGCTTTCATATTTCCTGCCTTTTAGCCGGTATTTCCATTCGGCCCGCGCCCTATCTCTAAGATCAGCATCAGTCAGGAACCGATAGCCGGTTACACCTAAGATCTTGGCCGCGTACAACATCCCCTTATGCCCTATACTCATGCCAGAACACGAGGCTATGGCCCAGCTGTGTCCCGGAATACCCAGCACATAGCAGGCGGTGTTAAACTGTGCAGTCGGCACAACCCAAGATACGTCTCCGACGTCGGTGGAACCTTTTCCACCTTCAATTTTGTCACTGTACGGGATGATGAAATCACAGATCTTGTTCTGGCGCGGTGTTATGCCCGTTTCCTCTATATGCGCAATAGCCTGACCAATAAGCTCCGGCCCAAACTGAGACTGCATTTCCTCCGCAAACTCAAGTTCGTCTTCGGTCCATGTGGGAGCACCGATCTCCTCCATCACTGAGTGGAGGACTCTTGCAATCACCCTGTTGGGGATAACGTTGGCCGCGTAACCCAAGAACACTTCTTCAAAGCGTGTTTGAGTCATGAGCGCGGCTCCTTTGGCGATATCCAAGACCCAACTGTGCATTCTCTTGAGTTCATCGATGTCAGCCGCACGCACGTCAAAGAAGTTCTGCGCATAGTCAGGCACCACATTGGGGGCACCGCCTCCATATGGAACGAGCCGCTTGGATTGATGTCTTGGGCTAATTTTTTGAACCTTACGTTTACGGGAACATGTCAATGAGTTTTTCGGACATTTTTGAAAAATCGCTGTTCACGGGAACATATCTACGCAGGA
>JAAZEL010000084.1 GCA_012512325.1 Candidatus Fermentithermobacillaceae bacterium
ATACCTCGGGAAGTGTTGCGACAACACATTGGTTTGGTTCCCCAGCAGTCAGTGCTTTTCTCCGGTACGGTTGCCGACAACATCCGGTACGGCAAGCAAGACGCAACCGACGACGAAGTGCGGTGGGCTGCGGAGGTTGCCCAGGCTCTGGAGTTTGTGAACAGGTTGCCTGAGGGGTTTGAGTCCAGGATTGCCAGGGGAGGCACCAATATCAGCGGGGGGCAGAAACAGCGACTGTGCATCGCGCGGGCACTTGTAAGGCGGCCCAGGATCTACATCTTTGATGACAGCTTCAGCGCCTTGGATTTCAGGACTGATGCCAAGGTGCGCGCAGCCTTGCGCCGTGAGGCGAAAGACGCCACGGTGATTGTGGTGGCACAGCGCGTGAGCACCGTGATGGATGCAGACAACATCATTGTGCTGGACGACGGCAAGGTAGTGGGCGAAGGCACTCACCGGCAACTGCTTGACACCTGCGAGGTTTACCGGGAGATCGTGCGGTCCCAGCTGTCAGAGGAGGAAATAGCATGAGGGGAAGGCCTGGAAGAATGCCAATGCAGATGCAAAGGGTAAAAGACTTCAGAGGTACGTTGAAAAGACTGGGTCAATACCTTATGCCTCGAAAACTGGCCTTTGTGGCTGTGGTGTTGTTCTCAGTGCTCGGCACCTTGCTTGCGATAATCAACCCAAAGATAATGGGCAAAGCCACCACAAAACTGTTTGAGGGGCTCATGTTGAAAGCCCAAGGAGTGCCGGGTGCAGGCATCGATTACGCTTATATAGGCAGGATCCTGGCTATCCTGTGTGTGTTGTACGGTGCCGGTGCCGCCCTTAGCTTCACGCAAAACTACATCATGGCCGGGATAGCTCAGGCCACCGTATATGAAATGCGCAAACAGATCCAGGATAAGCTCAACCGATTGCCTCTTAGGTTTTTCGACGGGCGGACCCACGGGGAAATCCTGAGTCGCGTGATAAACGACGTGGACACGGTGAGCGCCACCCTGCAGCAAGGTCTGGTGCAGATAATCACTGCCATCGTGACCCTTGTCGGTGTACTCGTGATGATGCTGACGATAAGCCCCTTTTTGACCCTGATTTCCCTGATTACTTTGCCCCTGACCGCCCTGGCCACCTGGCTTGTGGCGGGGCGCTCCCAAAGATATTTCGTAGGCCATCAGAAGGTTCTGGGGGATCTCAACGGACATGTTGAAGAGATGTATGCAGGCCACAAGGTAGTGAAAGTCTTCGGGTTCGAAGAAGCGTCCATCAGCCGGTTCAACCGGATCAATGAAGACCTGTACGAGCATGGCTGGAAGTCCCAGTTCATCTCAGGGCTGATGATGCCCCTCATATCCCTCATCAACAACATAGAGTATGTGATCGTAGCTGTGGCCGGCGGCTTCATGGTGTTTCGGCGGACGATCGAAATAGGGGATATCCAGGCATTCATAAACTACTCAAGACGGTTTGCCCAGCCCATACAGCAGACGGCGGGCATCGCCAATCTGATCCAGGCTACGGTGGCTGCCGCCGAAAGGGTGTTCGAACTCCTTGATGAGGCAGAAGAAGTACCCGATCCTGTGGATGCGGTAACCCCGCCAGATCCCCTCAAGGGAGAAGTCAGGTTCGAAAACGTGCGGTTTGGATACCAAGAAGATAAGGTGCTTATGGAGAATCTCAGCCTCCATGCCAAGCCAGGGCAGACCATCGCCATTGTCGGGCCTACGGGAGCGGGCAAGACCACCCTGGTTAACCTGCTTATGCGGTTCTACGATACGGACGGCGGCCGGATTACCGTTGACGGGATCGACATCAGGAACTTCAAGAGGAGCGATTTGCGCAAGCTTTTCGGGATGGTGCTGCAAGACGTATGGCTGTTTAGCGGGACCATCAGGGACAACATAGCCTACGGCCGGGAGAACGCCACTGAGGCCGAAATCATCAGAGCGGCCCAAATCGCCAGGGCGGACCATTTCATACGGACCTTGCCCGACGGGTATAACACTGTGCTCAGCGAAGATGCATCCAACCTGTCCCAAGGCCAAAAACAACTCCTGACCATAGCCAGGGGTATCCTCGCTAACCCGCCCATGATGATCCTGGATGAGGCTACAAGCAATGTGGACACCCGAACCGAAGTGCAAGTCCAGCAAGCCATGGAAGCCCTGATGAAAGGACGTACCAGTTTTGTGATTGCCCACAGGCTGTCTACCATACGGAATGCTGACTTGATCCTGGTAATGGACGAAGGGGAAATTGTTGAGCAAGGCACCCACAGCGAACTTCTGGCCAAGGATGGCTTTTACGCAGAACTATACCGCAGCCAGTTCACTGGGAAGAACTCAGAAGCGGCAAGCTAGCTCTTCAGTTAAGCATCATGGATGGACCCAAATGCTCTGCAATGAACGTTTGGCTCTTGCCAGGAGTATCGCCAGTCTATGGGAATCCCATCGACTGACCAAGCGCGCCGTTTCTTTGTCCGTCAACCCAAGGATCTTCTGCAGTTCTTCAGCTATCTTCACCCGTTGTTTCATCTCCTTCTCCAGCTCCTCATGGAACGACATGTGTCTCACCTTCGGTTCTTGGTGTAGAGACGTAGGGCGGTGCCGCGCCTGCGCTGCACCACCCCACATGAACACATCACAAGCCTAGGTCAAGGGCAGTTGGGCATGCAGCGCCAATAGCAGCCTTCTTTCAACGTCATCCCAGTTTACAAGGGTCCACCACGCATCAAGATACCTGCGGCGTTCGTTCCTGTAGTCGACGTAATACGCGTGTTCCCATACGTCTGCTACAAGGATCGGGATGGCCCCCCACTGGGTCAGGTTCTCATGTTTTTCGGCCTGGAGTATTTCCAGACGTCCCCATGCAGGGTTCCAAGCCAGGATTCCCCAGCCTGACCCTTGAACTGCGTTGGAGGCGGCCAGGAACTGGTTCCTGAAGGCATCGAAGTCTCCGAAGGCCAGTTCTATCTGCCTGGAAAGGAACGGTCCGGGCTGCTCGGGTCCGCCGGGCTTCATGTTGGTCCAATATATGCAGTGGAGAATATGTCCCGATCCGTGGAAAGCCAGCTCGGTTTCCCAAAACCTGATGAGTGCCATGTCCCCTGCTTGCCTGGCGGCTGCCAGAGCCTTTTCTGCCTTGTTAAGGTTGTTGACATAGCCCAGATGATGCTTGTCGTGGTGCAGCGTTAGTGTCTCCTTGCTGATTACCGGTTCAAGGGCATCGTACGGGTAGGGAAGGGGTGGCAGTACATGGCCTCCGATAGGAACGGCGTCTCTTAACAGGGTTTCAACATCCTCAGGTAAACCGCGGGTTGTAAATCCGTTGTTGTTCCGGCCAAATGGGCTCATAGGATCCCTCCTTAAGGTGGCACTGAAGCATCCGGTACGGGTCCTGAGCGTTTACAAGGCTGGAATCTGTGTTTCGATGAGATGTTCGGGTTTAGGTGTTTGCTCAGATTGTAGCGCGTTTGACCGGCACCGTCAATGTGGACCTGCCTACGATCAGCGAGCCGTGGCTGCAGCAAGAGGGCCCAATCAGTAGGCCGCGGAGGATAGCAACTTTTGTCAATCGTGGGAGTGAGGCGTGGTGTATAGTGTGATCAGGTGGTGCTAATGGACTACATCGAGCACATAAACAGAAAGTCAGGCCGGCTTTACAGGCGTTACATGACCCAGCACATCCTGGATGCCGCGGGCATGCGCCGTTCCGCGTACAACCTTGAGGAATTACCGAAAATGGGGAATGTTTCCGCCCCTTATGCATATAACCGGGCAAGGGGAACCCATGAAAAGCAGGGCTTGGCCGGCACTGGGCACTTATGAGGTAGGCGGGGGAGTAAGGTCTTGTGTGCTTGACCTCATGAAATACGGCCAGCTATTTCTGAACGACGGCAAAGCTGCTGACGGGAGGCAGATCGCTCCTGCTGACGGCTTGAGGAAGATGTGGAACTCCCCTATGTACCCCGTGGACAGGAAGGGCTGTTATCATTTCGCCCTCAAGGTAACGCCGAGCTATGCTGATTTAGGAGTTACGCTGGTAGAACACAGCGGGAGCCAGCCAGGCGTGTCCTCCAGTTTCGGGCTTATCCCCGAAAAGGGGATTACCGTGGCGGTTCTCACCAACGTGAGCGAGATTCCCGCAAGCGCCATCTGGCTTGCGACTGTCAACACTGCCCTGGTTTGGCTGTAGATACCCAGAGGAGCGTCGAGGTGGACTGCGGTGCATCGCCTGAGGAGCTGGCCAAGTTCACCGGGCTGTACGAGTGTGGCGAGGGCTACAAGGCCTGCATTTTCATGGAGGGTAATGCGCTTAAGCTCAGCTTGGATGACAGGGAGTTTGAGGTCAAAGCCAGCGATGGCCGCACCCTCTTCTACGATGATATGGGCCAGCAGAAGGTGCTCCGGTTCTACTTCCGGGATGACCAGGAGGATGCTGCCGGCCGCGCTTTCGGGCGATTCCAAGCCCTGGGCTGTAATGGTAAGCTCAAGGATGCTTCGCAGAAAGGAACAAGCCTGAGCAGGGTAGACCGCATAACATGCCCGGAAGGCTTGGCCGGGCTAGGCCAAGACTTCCGGGTTTACGATATGTTCAGGCCTTTCGCCCCGCAGTGCCTGGATCAAGTGCCGGGCTGCCATGATGGCCATCTTGGTGCGTGTGGCCACGCTGGCGCTGCCTATGTGGGGCAAGAGCACTACGTTATCCAGTTCCCTCAGAGGGCTGTCGGGAGGTAAAGGCTCTTCCTGGAACACATCCAGGCCAGCCGCAAAGATCTGTTTTTCTTTGAGCGCCCGGCACAATGCTTGTTCATCCACCACCTGCCCCCGGGCGGCGTTTACCAGCACAGCGGTGGGTTTCATGAGAGCAAGTTCCCGCGGGCCTATCATGCCCCGGGTTTCATCTGTGAGGGGCACGTGGACGGACACGAAATCCGAAGCCTTTAGCAACTCGTCAAGGGTTGCCCTCTGCACGCCCATGCTTGCTTCCAGGTCCGGTTTGGCTGTTCTGTTGTAGTACAGCACTCTCATCCCAAAGCCTTTAGCCCTCCTGGCAACGGCCTGCCCTATCCTGCCAAAGCCGACTATGCCCAGGGTGGCACCGTAGACGTCTATGCCGGTGAGCAACATGGGTGACCATGTGGTCCACTTGTTTTCCCTGAGGAACCGTTCAGATTCGGTGATCCGCCTGGCTGCAGCCATGAGCAGCGCCCACGCAAGATCCGCCGTGGTTTCCGTCAACACCCCGGGAGTGTTGCATACCAAGATACCTCTTGCGGTACACTCGTCCACATCTATGTTGTCGAAGCCCACTGCCATGTTGGACACCGCTTTGAGGCAAGGTGCCATATCCAGTAATGGTTTGTCGATCCTATCGGTGAGCATAGAGTACAACCCGTCGGCAGCTCTTATCTTCTCCTCAAGCACGGGCCTGGGAACGGCTTGGGTTTCCCTTGGCCAAACCTCATACTCACAATGCTCTGCTATGACGTTCAAAGCTTCTTCAGGGATGATTCGGGTGATGTAGACCTTTGGTTTCATCGTTTCCGCTCCCCACGTTGTGGTTTCAGGCAAGCCGGCTGCGCAGCGGACACACGTAGGTCCGCCTGGCTTGGCTCCAACCTAACTTAGCATGTTTTCGCCGGATGGAACAGATTCGGCAGGAAACCAGGAACTCCGTTGTAGAATGAGAATATAAGAAGTATTGTCATTGGCCAGTCAAATATCATGGAGGGAGAAGCGTCGTGTATGATTACATCCTTCGGGGCGGTACCGTGGTAGACGGAACCGGTTCCCCGGCCATCGAAGCTGATGTTGCCATCAAAGACGGGAAGATAGCCAAGATCGAACGCGGCATCAAAGAAGCTGCCAAGGAACCCCTGGATGTAACGGGACTGGCAGTAGCACCTGGGTTCATCGACTTTCACTCCCACTCAGACACCAGTTTCTTGGTGGATGACCGGTGCGAGAGTAAGATTTACCAAGGTGTAACTTCCGAACTGGCGGGACAGTGTGGTTCTACCATCTACCCAAGTCCTGAAGACCGTTTGGACATCGTCCGCGAGTATGTCGACGAACCTTATAAGGAGTTTGTCTCAAGCTCGTTCCAAGAGTTCATGGACAAGGTGAAGGCCCGCAACAAGAAAATGGCCACCAACCTCATATCCCTCATCGGCCACGGGGCGGTCCGCACCGGTGTCATGGGATACGAGGATCGCAAAGCCACCCCGGAGGAACTTGCGCTTATGCAAGAATTGCTCGACCGGGACATGAAAGCAGGAGCGTGGGGGCTGTCCTTGGGGCTGGGGTATTCGCCCGGAGTGTCTTCCGACCAGGAAGAGTTGAACGCCATGGGCGAAGTGGTTGCCAAGTGCGACGGCATAATCACTTCCCATATACGCAGACAGGATGAGTACACGCCTCAATCATTGGAAGAGATGTTTGAGATATATCGAAAGACCGGGGCGCATGTACATATTGCCCATTTCAAAGTTACCGAAAGGCACAATTGGGGGCGCGCGCCTGAGTTTGTAAAGTGGGTTGCCGATGCAAAGGCTGCGGGGATTAACGTCACGGTAGACGTGTATCCCTATACCGCTGCATCTTCAGGAATCACCAACTCATTCCCCAAATGGTCCATCCAGGGCGGGATACACAAAGCGATTGAGCGCCTGCAGTCAGAGTCCGAGGAACGGGACAGGCTGATGGCCGAATTGGAAGAGATCTTCAAGACCCAGGCCGATGGCGAGAGCCTGTATGTGGTTACCACCAACGGCCGCTATCCCGTTGCCGACGGCAAGAACATCTATCAGCTGAGCCAGGAACTTGGGTTGAGCCTTGCGGAGACCGTAGCCAAGGTGGCGGCGGAGACTGAAGGCAAAGCCACGTGTATTTCCTTTGTGATGAGCGAAGAAGACGTTGACTACATGTTGTTCCAGAAAGACTACGTCATAGGCAGCGACGGCTACGGGTTTCCTTTTGCGCCTGAAGAGAACAAGGGCAAGCCTCACCCCCGGAGCTTTGGGACCTTCCCGCGGTTCCTGCGTTGGGCCAGGGAAAAAGGCGTTTCACTGGAGGAAGCGGTGAACAGGATTACAGGGCTGTCAGCCAAGTATCTCGGGCTTCCTGACCGTGGTGTGCTCAAGGTAGGGTACGTGGCTGACATCACCGTGTTCGATCCGGTTAACGTGACCGACAAGGCAACTTACGATAATCCGTTCCAAAAACCGGTGGGGATCAAGCACGTGTTCATAAGCGGTCAGCCTGCGCTCTTCCACGGCGAGCAGACTGATCTCAGGCTGGGGCAGTTTATCCTGAAGAAATAAGACGGTCAACAGGGTCTTGATATTGTGAGCGCCCGCTAACGCCAGACAGATGCGGCCTTAGCGGGCGCGGCGTGTATCAGATGCCTCAAACCCGAAGCAGGTATAATGGTTGAAGAAAAGAGGTGACATAATGCTACAGGATCTGTGGACAATCGTTCTGGGGAGCGCGGAGGCAGCGTTCGTTGACGTTACCGTTTTCGTTGGAGCGGTGCTCCTGTTTTTCGGTTACATAGACTACAAACAGCAAGGGGCGTTCATAGAAGCCGTCGAGAGGTCGAAGAAGTATCAACCCTTGATCGGTGCACTCCTGGGAATCCTTCCGGGGTGCGGAGGCTCGATCCTCCTTATGCCTCTCTACATGAAGGGCAGTGTTAGCTTCGGCACAATCGGCTTTTGTAACCCTGACCCAAGCCCCTCGGGAATTTGCGCTGATTACGATCATCTGCCTCATCGTCGGTGCAACAACCGGCTACATCGTCGATTACCTCAATGTAGGCGAGTGGGTAAGAACAAGATCGGAGAAAAAACAGATAAGCGATCTGGAGAACGCTCACCAAGAAGCCGAATCTGCCCTGGACGGTTTATACTGCGAGAATTCCGCTTCTTGTCGTTCCAGTGACCTGAGGCATATCGGCCATGTGGAGGGCGATGAGATCGATATGATCCTCCACCATGCCGACCCGCTGGATCCCACAAGGTTGGGCTACAAGATCACCCACAACTGCTATATTGTCTTCTGGGCTGTACTTGCCGTAGGCTTGATACCCGGTGTCCTCAATCTGATGCAGGTGGATTTCGGGGAGCTTATCGGACTGCCCAATGCCGTGACTTGGATTGGTGTTGCCGGGACCCTTGTTTCAATCGTGTACATGACACGCTGCGGCAACATCGGACAAGCACAGACCCATGAAGATGTGGAACACAAGCTGTTCTCCCTTAAGGAAACACTCATCCACAACGCCCAGGAGACTGCATTCGTAGGCACTTGGGTGTTCATTGCATACTTGGTTTATGAGATCGCGGTATGTGTCATCGGCGGCGAGCAAGTGGTGGCGGCTGCTATGACTTCAGCCGGTTTGACGTCGGTTTTCTTGGGGGTATTGGTTGGGCCGATCCCTGGATGTGGGCCGCAGATAATATTCGTGTCTCTATATCTCAAAGGGATGTTTCCTTTTGCAGCCTTGCTGGCCAATTCCATTTCCCAAGACGGCGACGCCCTGTTCCCTTTGATAATGGACCGCAAGAGCGCTTTTTGGGCTACTGTGGTGAATACCATTCCTGCAATAATAGCGGGGATGCTTGCTTATATCATCGAGCTAAGGCTACGGCTAGGCCGAACATGATAGGCGACGGCCGACCGTTCCCATGGCATAGTCGGCGCCATATTGTATGAATATTCGCGCAGTATCTCAAGGGTAATACAGCATGAGCCTTGCCCGGAAGGGGAGGGCCGGCGGAGCAGCCTCCAAAGCTTAAGCGTCAGCCTGAGCAACCCCCAAAATGCCTGCATTTGAGGGATTTTCTCTCGCTGTTTCCCTTGTCCACTTGGGTCAAATATTCGTCTTTTCCCCAAAAGGCCCGAACGGGGAGAAGGGATTCGGGATTATTTGTCGAATTGTTGAGCTAAGGAATGGACACGGGTGCATCATAAAGAAAGATAATGCAATTACTGTAGGTAACGCAGCCTATTCGCAGCACCACATTGCTCCATTCGCACTATGTCTATGTTTCATTTGAGGTGCCAAGGCGGATAACAGGTTAGCACAGGAGTGAGCATTTTGCACCATTCGCAGGTTGTGTGCAGTCCGTGGAATGTCTCGACGGTCCGCACCATGGGCCGTGAGGTAGCTCCCCATCTGTGTGAACCCCATGCTGCGTTAGTCCTACGGCAATTTTCCCCAAAAGGTGGTGATAGCTGCGTCTGGTAGTTATTTGTCCAAGTCAACTTGCTTTGTTACCCCCAAAATACCCAGGAGGTGAACCTTTGTGATTCAAGGCCGGCAGTTTACACTTTTGCTGTTTCTTGTAATGTCGGTGATAATGCTCTATGCAGGCAATTATGTAAGAAAGGGAAAGAAAACAATCAAGATCCGGAGACTCTCTGCAGTGGAAGCTATCCCGGAAGCGATTG
The DNA here is from genome assembly GCA_012512325.1 of Candidatus Fermentithermobacillaceae bacterium. Classification (GTDB taxonomy): domain Bacteria; phylum Bacillota; class Sulfobacillia; order Fermentithermobacillales; family Fermentithermobacillaceae; genus DTU015. The sequence goes on from JAAZEL010000084.1 coordinate 9,459, forward strand.
GGAGAGCTACAGAAGCGGGCAGACCCGTGCACTTCAGCCCTGGGCTTGCCGCTATTACAGGTCTTGATGCCCCCCAGACCTTTGCCGGGATATCTCTGTTGCGCTATATAGCCAAGCTGACTGCCAGATATGATGTCCGTCTGATTGTGACAATACGTCAGCCTGCAGTGCTGCCTCTGGCTCAGGAAACCATCAGGCAGTCGTATCTTGAGGAAGGTAAGTTCGATGCCCTAAGCCAGGTAGACGTCATGTTCTTGTCTGACCAGCAATTTGCGTATGCAGCAGCCGCATCCGGTGTAATCATGCGCGAGAAAGCCGCAGCCAGCTTCTTGTTCGGTGCGTTCTGGGCGGAGAACCTGATGTTGGCTGAGGTAGGCACACAGGTGGATGCTTATCAGATATCAGGAACAGCTTCTATCGGTCAGGTGCCATTCTTCGTAACCACCACTGACTACTGTCTGATTGGTGAAGAGCTCTACGCTGCAGCAGCCAGCTTGACGGCAGACGAGGTCTTCTTAGGGGCCATTCTTGGACAGGACATTTGCAAAGGGATAATGGTAGCACTGTTGGTGGTAGGTGTGATAGTCACAGCGGTTGGCTCTGACCTGTTCGTAAGGCTGCTATCACTGTAAAAGGAGTGAAACAGACTATGCTGAGGACTGCCACCTTAGCTGTTACGTTTCTTGCGGGTATCATAGTAATCCTAGCGTTCTTCTTCGATGTAGGTTTCCTGGCCACTGCGGAAGCTCGGGTTCAGGACTGGGGTGTGATTGTAGCTGCTTTCGCCTTGGCCATGGCTTCAATCAACCTGGTTCAAGTGAACATCAGGAGGATTTCTTCAAGCGACGATGCCACAGAGAAGATCTGCGCCGTCGTCTTGCTTGCGGCACTGGTTGTGATGAGCATTATAGGGCTTACCCAAGGCCCCACAAGCGACACGTACAATGTGTTGTTTGACGGAATAATGGCTCCCGGCCAGTCCACTGTTTGGGCGCTTGGTGTGTTCTACATATCTTCAGCTGCCTACCGGGCGTTCAGAGTGAAAAACGTCGATGCAGGGCTCTTGCTGTTCTCATCTGCTTTCGTCATGCTCGGCGCTGTGCCTATCGGAGAGGTTATATGGTCAGGGATTCCCGCTGTCAGCCAGTGGATAGTTGACGTACCCAACATGGCGGGCATGCGCGGGATGTTGATAGGTGCAGGTATAGGTGCATTTTCAGGCGGCTTGAGGCTGCTTTTGGGCATAGACCGGACCGAAGTCGGTTGATTCGAGAGATAGGATAGGAGGGAGTTCAACATGCTATCGAAGCTGGGCCGGATAGACAGCAGGGTTCTGTACCTCATCCTACTGATTGCTTTCATTGTTCCGCTGCTGTGTCCATTGGGTTTGCCAATGATCATTTCGGATGAAATCAAGAGGACATATGATCTCATAGAATCCTTGCCCGAAGGTTCCCGGGTAGTAGTGTCCTTCGACCTCTCACCCGGTGGGTATGACGAGCTTGCACCCGCCTGTGCAGCGGTGTTCAACCACATGGCCATGAAGGGCCTGAGGCTTATAGGTATGAGTTTCTGGGATGCGGGCCCGAGCTTGCTTGACAGAAGCTTGGCAGGGTCGTTGTACGTCGATAAGGAGTACGGGGATGACTATGTAAACCTTGGCTTCCTTGCCGGCGGCGAAAACGCCATGGCAGCCGCAGCCAGGGACATACGCGGAGCCTTCCCCTCGGACTTCCACGACAATCCTACGGCCAACATGCCTATCTTTGAAGGCGTACAGTCTCTCAAAGACGTGGAGATGGTGATCGTAGTAGCTACCGGTAACCCTGGAGTTCCTGAGTGGATCAGGCAGGTAGGCGACCCCATGGGAGTTCCTATCGCTACCATAGTGATTGCCGGTCTCGTAGCTGACTACGCACCCTACATACAGTCGAAACAGCTCATCGGCATGATTCCTGGCCTCAGGGGCGCGGCGGGCTATGAGTCTCTCATAGATATGCTTGGCCGCGGCACCGCCGGCTTGGATGCCCAATCAGTGGCGCACCTCATGATTCTCATCTTCGTGCTGGTTGGGAACATCGTGTATTTCGCTGAGCGCAGCCGTGAAAAGGAAGAATCGGCTAAGGAGGGTGCAGCATAATGAATATGAGCACTAGCGTGAGCGTTTGGCTAGCCGCACTGGTAACCATCGGACTCATCAGCTTCGTTTTCAAAGAGAACTTCTACTACCGTATCGTTGAAAGCTTGTATGTAGGCGTTTCCGCGGGCCACGCGATAGTACTCGGATGGGGCAATATCCGCAACCTTGCCATAAGGCCCTTGGGCGAAGGCAACGTAGCGGTGATTATCCCCATCATCCTGGGCCTTATGCTGTTCACACGCTACTTCGAAAAATGGCACCGGGTATCGCGTATACCCACGGGATTCCTTATGGGGCTCGGCGCCGGCTTGTCCATGAGGGGTATAGTAGGCTCCCAGATTATCGAGCAGATCAAGGCCTGCTATGTGTCTCTCAACTCGATCAACAACATATTGATCGTAGTCGGAACCTTTGCAGTGCTGAGCTACTTCTTCTTCACCGTCGAACACGACGGGTTTGTCGGTAAGTCGGCTACGCTTGGCAGATGGTTTATGATGCTGTGTTTCGGCGCAGCATATGGCAGCACGGTTACCGGAAGAATCTCCCTGTTCGTGGGTAGGCTCCAGTTCCTGCTCGGCGACTGGCTGGGGATTCTTCAGTAAAGACGCAGAAAACGGGGCATGTCTCCTCACGGGGGCATGCCCCTGCTGTCTGTTTGACTCGATAAAGCACTAAGTGCGAAAGGACCGATGATTGTATGGCTAACTACTACATCTACGGCGGTAAGATTCACACCATGTCCCATGCCGGTGCGGTCGAAGCCATGCTTGTGCTTGGAGACCGCGTGGCCATGGTGGGCACCAAGGATCAGGTGGAACCCTATCTGCCGCCGAACACTGAGAAGATCGATCTCAAAGGAAGGGCCGTCTTCCCGGGATTCCATGATTGCCACATCCACTTGGCCATGTATTCCGTTGCCAGGAAGAGGATAAACCTTATGGGTGTCGGCACCATCGAAGAGGCCCTGGAAATCATCAAGGATGCCGCCTCAAGAGCCAAGCCGGGTGAATGGATAGTCGGCAGGGGATGGGACAAGAGCCTCTGGGCACGGTTCCCTACCAAGGAACAGCTTGACTCAGTGGCGCCTGACAACCCTGTCATCCTGTCCAGCAAGTGTGGACACAGCACTTGGGTCAATTCGGCGGCCTTGAAGATCGCCGGTGTGGATAAGGATACCGAGGCACCTCCCGGAGGCGCCATCCTCAAGGACGAAAACGGCGAGCTTTCAGGTATATTGCAGGATACGGCTTCCAGGTTGGTGCGGGCGCATGTACCCCAAGACACGCCCGAGTTCATCTTCGATGCCGTAGCCGATTGCATACCCCACCTTTGGGGAATGGGGTTGACTTGTGTTCACGCACCTGACCCGTCGACCACATTTGGTATGGTCCGCAGGCTGAGGCTCGAGAAGGACCTTCCCTTGAGAGTTGCTTTCATGCCTCCTATCGCCGACATGCCGTTGGTCGAGTCGTTCGGATTGCGTCAGGGCTACGGCGATGACTGGGTGTGGACGGCTCAGGTCAAGATGTTCAAGGACGGCTCCCTCGGCGCCTCCACAGCGCTGATGTTCGAACCGTACGACCACAGGCCCGATACCGCAGGCCTGGAGGTACTCACCAATGAAGAACTCGAAGCCCACGTGCGCCGTTGCATCGCGGCTGGCTACGGGGTAGGGGTCCATGCCATAGGTGACAAGGCGGTAGCACTCACTCTCGACGTGCTTGAAGCCTGCCGGGCCGAGTCAATTCAGGCCGGGGTCAGGCATCGCATTGAACACGCTCAGTATATACGGCCTGAGGATGTGCAACGCTTCAATCAGTTGCAGGTAATTGCCTCAATACAGCCTCCGCACATAACTGCGGACAGGTATATGAGCGACAGGGAACTGGGATCCCGTTCAGAGATAGCGTTCCCGTTGGTATCGTTGCTGGAGGCAGACGTGGTCTTGGCCTTCGGGTCAGACGCGCCTGTTGATACACCGGACCCCATTTACGGGATCCACTGTGCCGTCAACAGGAAGCTGCAGGGCGATGCCGAAGCGTGGTACCCTGCCCAGCGGATATCCGTTTACGACGCGGTGAAAGGGTATACCAAGGATGCGGCATATGCGGCAGGCAAGGAGGACGTAATCGGGGATCTGTCCCAGGGCAAGCTCGCCGACTTCGTCATATTGTCAGAAGACCTGTTTGCGATCGATCCGGAAGACATCGCTTCGGTGAAGGTGGAAGCGGTCTGCATCGGAGGCAGCTTTGTGGTACAGCCTGAATGGAACTGAGGTTGGTCGCGGCAGGCTGTACTTGATTACCGGACAACCGCGACGGTAACGTATAGGGTAACGATATAGTCTGAAGGCTGTGAAGCGTGTGGAAGAGCATGAGCTTATGCTCCCTTCCACGCGCTTTCTTTTCTGCGCGGAAGCTTTGCATCCATATGGGGGCTGTACCTGTATTGAGTCTTTGCGCTCGAGGTATCAAGATTGCCCGGACCGCCGAGGCAAGGTAAACTTATGGTACTCAATCATGCTTGAAGGGACGGGGTGGGATATATGAGCGCCAATCGCGCCAATGAGGGGCTCAAGCTTCTCAAGACCGCCAAGTGGCATGAATGGCAGAAACAGGCCATCCTGGAGGTTGCGGAAAACTCGGTATTTCTGGAGCCGGACACCCACGGCAAACTGGAAGACCTGGTATTGGAAGCGGACATCCTTTTCGGTTCCCCGGATTTTTCCCCTGCGATCCTGGCCAAATCCAAGACCCTCAAGCTGGTCCATGTGGGGTCCACAGGTGTGGACAGGTACATGATTCCCGAGTTTCAGCAATCGGACATCATCCTAGTCAACAGCAGGGGAGTCCATGGCGCGACCGTTGCCGACCATGCCATGGCCATGCTTCTGGCTTTGAGCAGGGGCTTGCATGATGCCTGGGAACACAGGCACCACAAGAAGTGGGAACCCCGAGCCCAATCCATTGTAAACCTACCCGGTAAGACTGCAGGCCTCTTAGGGTTGGGAGCCATTGGAACGGAAGTTGCCGCACGGTGCAAAGCTTTCGGGATGCGAGTCATCGGAATCAGGCGGGATCCCCGGCCGAGTGAACCGGCGGACTTGGTGCTTCCGCCGTCAAACCTCGACCGGGTGCTGGAGGAATCTGATTTCGCGGTGTGCTCGTTGCCCTTGACGGGAGAGACCCGCCATCTTCTGACCATCAGGGAGTTCTCACTCATGAAGCCCACTGCGTTCTTCATCAACGTGGGCAGGGGCGCGGTGGTGAAAGAACAAGACCTTATTGCCGCTTTGTCCCAGGGGCTCATCAAGGGCGCCGGGCTTGACGTTTTCGAGGAGGAACCCCTGCCTGAAGACAGCCCTCTGTGGGACATGCCCAACGTGATCATTACCCCGCATACAGCTGGGATTGATGAGGATCATGCCAAGAAGACCTTCGATATATTCTTGCAAAACCTTGCACGGTTCCGGCAGGGATTGCCTTTGATCAATCAGGTAGATAAGGAAAAAGGATATTAGACCGGTCTTGTTGACGACCTGACAGTTTCGGGCTCAACGCTCAAAATGCCGCGCGTCCTGATCCCTTTCGAAACGTTGGATCTCCACGGTATATCCTTGGGGATCTTCTGCGAAGCAATGGTATATCCCGTATTTCTCGTTAAACCTCGGTTCCGACGCAGTTTTGACGCCCGAACGCACGAGTTTCTCATAGACCTCATCTACTGCATCCGTGACGAAAGTCAGGATGGGTGCGCGTTCAGCCCGGCATACCTCCAGATGCTCGCAGAAACCGATGAACCCTCCTCCGGGAGCCCTGTAGATCCTGCATGTACCCTGGTCGATGACAAGAGTCAGGGCCAGCAAGTTGGCGTAGAATTCGTGGGTCGCCTCAAGATCGTCAGTGCCGAAAAAGGCGATGAACCCTCGTTGCATACTCCGGCCTCCTTTCTGCAACACAGATTAGGCATGCCTGCACTTCCACAGGCAACGCCCTGCACAAGAAGTCGATACCCCGGAATGTGTTGCACGAGAACGCCTTACACGAGAACCCTCTACATTTTCGGATTTCCCGTACTACAATCAGGCTGCGAGCAGCCCTATTCTATGACCGGACGTTCCATGAACTCCCTCATGTACGGCAAAATACGCTCCAAGGCAGTCTCCACTGCCTTCTTGCCCCAATCAGCACTCGCCTTGGTAGCATCGCCCAAAGCGCCGTTTTCAGTAACCTCGTCGAAGAACCGGGCCTCGCTCACCGCCAGCTTCCTGCCGGCTGATTCCAGGGCCTCTTTGCGGATCTTGCCCGGAGTCAGCGCTTGCTTCCGAACGCCTTCAGGCCAGAGATACAGCATAATGCTCATTTCTCGCTCGCATGAGTGGCCTGTCATGGGCGATTGCACGAAGCCTTCGGAAAGGTCGCCTATAAGGCTCCAAGGCAGCGTGCCCCAGGCTGCGGGGCATCCCATCTCATGCCTTATCCGGTTTGCCACTATGGAAAGGGCAGGCTCGTTGCCTCCATGGCCGTTCACAAAGAAAAACCTCTTGATGCCGTGTTTCTTGAGGGATACGGCGATATCCGTCAAGACGTCAATGAAGGTGGATGCCCTAAGTGATAAGGTGCCTGGGAACCTGATGTGATGTTCTGATATCCCTATGGGCACAGGTGTGGTGACCAGAGCATTTGGATAGAGCTCCTTGCCCAGCAATAGGGAAAACTCCCTTGCAGCGGCAAAATCGGTCTGAAAGGTACCGTGGGGACCGTGTTGCTCGGTGGAACCTACGGGGATGACAGCCACTTTGATGTTGGGCAAGGCTGCCTTGACCTCGGGCCAGGTGAGTTCAGGCAGGTACAACACTCTTGCTTTGTCGGCGGACATGGGACCACTCCTTCGGCTAGATTTGGTGTACTTGTACAAGATGTACCCATACAAGATGTACCGATACAAGACGTACCGGGGTACAGGATGTACCGGTACATGACGTAACGATACAAGATCAGTCTCGACAAGATGTACCTATGCGAGACCAGGGTATCGTGTACCGGTATTCGATTTGGGGGTACGCATTTCCTCTGTGAGCCACCGGTTTGCTTGAGCCCGGACGAAGTTTCGCAAATCCCTTGCCGATTCCCTTGACCTGGAGCTAACTCCAGGTGCTATACTGTGTGAGAAGTGATGATTTCCGCGAAGTCAGCTTTTGTGTGGGGTGATGATTGTGTTAATCGGAGAAGTGGCCAAACGGCTGGACATCCCCGTGGACACCCTTCGCTATTATGACCGTATCGGCCTGGTTTCTCCCATGCGCCATGGTCAGACCCGCCGTTACCGGGAAGAGGACATCCGCAGGCTCAGGGCGATCCGGAAAATGAAGCAGCTCATGTTTTCCCTGGATGAGATCAGGGCTCTTCTTGCCGCAGATGAGCAGGTGGACCGGAGCATGGCGACAGGCTGTGCCGATGTCGCTGCAATGGAGGCTCTGCTGGATCTGGTTCGTGTCAAACTTGGGGAGATCGAGGCTATGGAAGACAACCTGAGATGGGTCAAGGCAGAGCTTGAAAGGCTGGTGGCAAAGATTGAGGGAGCCATGTCAGGAGCCTTGGTAGGAGGTGGGCGAAGTGGATAGCGTCATCAAGTCTCGTTTGGGGTACGGATGCTATGCTTTGGGCGGCGCTTACGGGAAGAAGCTGAGCCGGACGGAAGGGGTTGGACTCATCAAACTAGGCTATGAACTGGGTATCCGGTTTTTCGACACGGCAGATGTGTATGAGACCGAAGAAATCCTGGGTAAAGCCCTGGCTTCCTGCAGGGACCAGGTTGCCATAGCCACCAAGGTCGGCGTCTCCCGGGCAGGTGTGGGCAAGCTGAGCCGGGAACACCTGGTGTCCTGTTGCCATGCAAGCTTGCGCCGGCTGGGTACTGACTATGTGGACCTGTACCAGATCCATTATGACGATGCCGCAACTCCCGTGGCTGAAGTGGTGGAAACCCTGGAACGCTTGCAGGAGCAGGGAAAGATCCGTGCATATGGTTTGGGTCATCTGCCCCTGGACAGAACGTTGGACTATCTCGAGTCGGGCAATCCCAGAACCGTCATGGCAGACATGAACCCGGCCAACCTCAAGCAGTACCTGCAACTGCATCCCCTTCAAGCCAGGTATGACTTTGGCATCATTGCGTTCAGTGTCACAGGCCGCGGGCTGCTTACCGGCACTATCTCACAGGATACGGCCTTTGCCCCCGGGGATCTCCGCCGCATTGATCCCTTGTTTAGGCGAAACAGGTTGGCTTCAGGGCTGCGAATAGCTGCCAAGTTCAAGGAGATGAGCCTGGAATCAGGCCACACTCCTGCCCAGCTTGCCATTGCGTGGGTGCTCGGATGTTCCGGTGTAGCAGCTGCCCTCACAGGCCCTACCGACCCGGACCACCTTGCAGAGAACTGCGCAGCCATGAACCTCCGCCTGGAACCGGACCTCATGGACGAACTGACAGCCTTTGCAAAAAAGGAAGCCGGGGAGTTTTCCCGGCAAGTCGCGCGGGAGGTGTTTGAGATCCTGGGCATGCCTTCGGCGGATCTCAGCAGGGAGGACCTAATCTACTGCTTGGAGCATTGTGTTGAAACGGGTCTGGTACCGGCTGGCGAGGCAGGGGCGCTCTTTGCCGGCATCCTCAACGGCCATGACTTGGCAGCTTGTCAGGCCCGGCTGAAAGATAGGTTGAACCGGCAGGCTTTACGGACTTGAGGCGGGAAACATCTCATCCATGGTCACAAAGGTGTATCCTTGTTGCTTAAGGTGGTCGATTATTTCCGGCAAAGCCAGCACCGAACCTGAAAGGTCTTCACCGGGGCCACCGGCGCTGTGCTGCAATATCACCCGCCCGGGAGCTATCTTGGGTATCACGTTGTTGAGCACTTCTTCCTTTGTGAGCCCCCTCCAGTCTAACGAGTCGATGGACCACAAGGCGACGCGGTATCCCATGTTGGCCACTTCAACAGCCGCAGGTGCAGTCAAGGCGCCATACGGGGGCCGGAAAAGATGCGATGGGCTCACGTTAAACGCTGCCAGGGTTGATTCCGTGCGTTCCAGCTCGGCCCGGAGCTGCTCGCCCAAAGGTTTGCCTGTGTTGGGATGGGTATAGGTATGATTGCCTATGAGATGTCCTTCATCTGCAATCCTGCGTGTGACTTCCGGGTATGCCTCAATGCGGTTGCCTATCAGAAAGAAGGTTGCCCGCACCTGTTTTTCCTTGAGCACATCAAGTACGGCAGGAGTGTAGACGTCGTCAGGCCCGTCGTCGAAGGTGAGGGCTATTAGCTTTTCGTCCCCTTTGCGGGCTCTGAGCACAATATCAGGAAACAGGCGCTCCAACTCCGATTCCCCCAACAGCCTGTTGTCCCGCTCAAGCCCTCCTGCCAGATGGGGAGGGGTCACACCTCGCTTGGCTTTGAACCCAGGGCCGGCGAGGTATGCCAGTGAGAGGGCTGCCAACACCAAGATGGCGTATGAAACGGTTTTCCTCGCGTTTTCAGCAGTGTTCCCCATTTTATCATCCACCTCTGTTCTATGTTGTGAAGTGCGGTGGGAATGTATGTAACATTGCTCTTGATCCCAAGGGCATTCTCCATTAGTCTGGGAGTAATTGGAACGGAGTGTAGGTGAATAGCGTTGAGACGGCTTGGAGGCGGTGTTGTGAAGCG
>JAAZEL010000085.1 GCA_012512325.1 Candidatus Fermentithermobacillaceae bacterium
AATGTGTATAAGAGACAGTCACCGGGCCGATACAAATCTCAAAGCTCACCGTATCATAGCCCATCATCCGGAAGAACTCCGTGTAGTGTCGGAAGTACTCCGCTTTGTCTTTCGCATCGCCCCGGTACAGACTATCAAACTTCTTGTTCATAATCTGTTCCATGATCCCGGGGGCAATAATGTGATCTCGATCGGTCATATGATGCAGGAGGACTCACTAGGCCTTGGCGAGTATTGGTCTTAACCCCCTATGTACGTCAACGCTAGAGAAAGGATACAGATTGGATAGACTCTAAGGAGCCGACCGTAGCAATAGGGCATGCCCAGTAGATGAGCACACGCTTATGGCCTTACCGGCAAGCTTGTTCAATGCATCGTTAGGTTCCCTATCGCCCACATTGGCGACAGCCTGTAGGGTCTAAAGATCCTCCACCGCAGATCGAAGTCCTGGTTAGGCGCAGCCCATTTCCTGGCAGGACAATGGTCCTTGAAGTCTTGGGCAACAGGCCCCCTTCAAGACGAAAGAAAGCCGCCGTCCACCGGGATCATCGCCCCCTGGACGTAGCTTGCCAGATCCGAAGCCAAGAACAACGCCACGCGAGCCACCTCGTCCGGGTGCCCCCAACGGTTTAAGGCCAGCCGCGTTTGAAAATCATAGCCCGCTTTGAACAGGTCCAGCCGCAGCTTTTGCACGGCGAGCCTCGCTAGTCTAGTCGTCCCCGGAGTCTTGACCGCACCGGGGACAATGCAATTCACCCGGTAGCCTACCCTGCCGTAGTCCCGGGCCAAAGCTCGCGTCAAAGCCAGCACACCGGCCTTGCTCACGCTGTAGATGAGCAGATCCTCCTTGAACGGCAGCACCGCCTCAACGGAGGAAACGTTGATAATCACCCCACCACGCTTTTTTCTACGGCCGATGAACCCTTGGCACATCCACAACATCGATTCCAGATTTATCGCGAAGACTTCCCTAAGGAACGCTTCATCGATGTCAAGAAGGTCTTTGGCTGGGTAGATGCCAGCGTTGTTGATCAACACATGGGGTAGCTCCTGCTCAGACAAGTCCGCCCAAAAAGAAATGATCTCCTCGCGGCTACGCAAGTCGATGGGATACAGAGCGGCATGGGGTATTAAGTTCTCCTTGAGAGCAACAAGACCAGCCTGGTCAATGTCCAGAAGCATAACCTCAGCTTGGGCATCGGCAAAACGGAGGGCCATCGCCTTGCCGATCCCGGAGGAGGCACCAGTAATTACGATCCTTTTCCCTTTCATCTGCAGGAATTGCGACGTCGGTATCATCTCATCCACCCCACTTGATTATGAAAATAGATAAAATAGAATGATAGCTTTATGCTTCTGGGGTGATGATCTGTCCCACGGAGAGCTGGTGGGCAAAGAGCGAAAACCTCCTGCAGACTTAAGGAACCTAGATATATAATACCAGTATTTTGGTCTGCCGGCAACGAAAAACGCGGTGGGTGGCCGCGTTCTCTCGCCCTATTGCCAGCGAAAGGCTCACGACTACTGGTTAACCTGATCGGTTAGACGGGCACTAGGATCACCGGGAGTACGACTTGTACCGGTTTTCCCGCCGAGTTGGACGCCGCTGACCCGATGGCCGTGACACCCACGGCGTCCAGCCGGGTACCCATTCTGCCTCAGGCGCAACCCTTCACAAGGTCCGCAAGGTTCATGGTCGCCAAGGTCAAGTATTCATAGGGAGTCGCCTCCCCGCGCTCATAGAGACTCAGGACCGTGCCGTCGCTCAAGACACACAGATCGGAATAGGCCGAGGGTCCTTCGTTCAGCAATACACCGTGATGCCAGGTCCTACACTCATCATCGCTTAGCTTGATCGTCATCTGTTTCCGCTCAGTGCTCGCCGGGTTCGAAAACAGCACGTAGGACTTCCCGGATACTTCCGCCGCAATGGCACTGCCCTGACAGCGGGGTTCAACTAAGGCTTCGTCCCAAGCCAATTCTGTAAAGGTGAGCCCTCCATCATAGCTATGGGCATAGCCCCGGCGGTAGGTTTCCACATGGCTTCCACGACAGTTGATATAGAGAGATTCTTTCAGCTCAACGACGACACTCTCATTGACACAAGGCCCAAGGATCCCGCCAATGTGCCAGGTCAGACCGTGATCGTCGCTGTAGATCACATGGGAATAGAAGGGATATTCCGTGGAGGCTTTCTCCGTCAGCACCACATGATCACAGGGAACGACAAGCCGTCCGCTTGCCAGCTGCACCCCATGACAGGGTCCGGTGGCATACCAAGTCCACTCCGGTCGCTTCACGGAGCTTGTGATCTCCACCGGTTCCGACCAGGTAGCGCCATCGTCATCACTCTTGGTCAACCAGACGGTCCGGGGCGCCTTGCCCTCGATAATGACTTTCTCGGGTCCGTCAATGTTGTTTCGGCAGAACAGTAAAAGGATCGTTCCCGTGTCCCGATCCACCACCGGTGCCGGATTGCCCGCTGTGTGGCCGCCACCAGCCACCACCACCTGGGTAGCCTCCCAGGTCCTACCGCCGTCAAAACTGCGTTTGAGTAGGATATCGATGTCCCCAGTATCCGCCGGACTATGTTTGCGTCCTTCACAGAAAGCAAGGACGGTCCCTTGGCCGGTCACCGCCAAGGCAGGAATCCGATAGGTATGATAGCCCTCTGCACCACTGACAAACAGGTTCCTTTGTACGACCATCGATCTCTTACCTCCCCTGGTACCGCCCCAGTC
>JAAZEL010000086.1 GCA_012512325.1 Candidatus Fermentithermobacillaceae bacterium
ATTCTACGGACTAAAGGCCCTGCTTTGGGGGCTGCCCATAAGCGTGCTTATTGCATGGCTTCTGTACCGCTCAAGCCAAGACGTGTTCGCGTTTGGGTTTGCCCTTCCATGGAAAAGCTATGTGATAGCTGCCATAGCTGTGTTTGTCATCGTAGGCGCAACCATGCTTTACTCAACTATGCGGGTCAAGAAAGAAAACATCGTGGATGTGCTAAAAAGGCAGTTTGTGTGAGACGAGGCCGGCTCCGTACAGGGGCCGGCTTTCATCTTTTTTCATATGAGTCACGTGCAAAGCAGCGAATATCCGGTGAGGCAGGACCATCTACGGCTAGACTCACCTGCTGCGGAGGGCGTCAACCACAGCGGCGACCGTAGATTCGCAGTCATACTCCGCACATGAGTCTGGAGGCTCATCATCCTCCGCTGACTCCCGTTTAGTGTTGTACACAACCCCGACTGAGGTCATGCTGCCGGGTGGGATCTGACAACTGCGGCATGTCAACTTCAAGCCGGTCCAGGTATATTTCAAAGAACAAGCCGGCAAGCTCCCTCCTGCTCACATGCCTCTTGTTGCCTTCAACCATCCGGGCAATTGCAATAGCAAGGGCCATCTTGTAGGTAGAAGTGTTCTTACCACGCTCGATAATGGCTCTGAAGGAGTCCATCGTTTCTGGAGGTGTCAGCATTGTACACTCCCCCGCTACTTGTCACCTGTCACCGCCTAGACTGACTCCTAGACTGACTCTTCACCCAGGACAAGGCCTTGCACGCACACCGGCGCAAGCCGTCATATGTGCGGGCCCGTAAACCGTCAAGAAAGGTTTCCACGCATCTAATCGTAGTTCCTATCCGTCAATAGCAGGTTTCTACTAGTACACCCTCTTCCCAGGTATTACACCCCTGACGCCGCCTCGGGGATTATCTATGTCACCTGCGTATCTCGGTATTAGATGCACGTGAACGTGGAAAACAGTCTGTCCTGCTGCGCTACCGCAGTTGATTCCTACGTTGTAGCCGTCTAGGGCCATTTCCTCGTCAAGCATCTTCTTAGATCGATCAAGAATTTCGAGAACCGCCCGCTTTTCTTCCGGCGTTGTATCGAAGAAATCGGCCACATGCCGTTTGGGAATAATCAGCATGTGCCCAGGGGAAACAGGGTACTTATCATATATGGCAAAAGCCAGTTCGTTGGAAACCACTGTCTCTTTCGGATTGCAGAAGGGGCAATGCATTGTTATCACACCTCTTATCCAAGCCATCTCTCATTTTATGCCAACAACCCTCTGAACTCAATCAGACCGGTCATTGAAGGATGCAAGGGTGCACCACGTGCACCCTTGCTCCAGGTTTTCTGTGGGGGACCGCCGAACATGGTACACCGGTTGGACCAATCGTCCATGTCTTGAAGCCAGGATGGTACACCACGTGCGCCATTACTACAGGTTTTGCATGGGCAGTGAATCTGCTTCGAATTTGGCCACCTATTCCGCCCAACTGGTCAAAAACTTACCATCCCGTCTGCATGGAGGCTCATAGTGGTTCCGATTTGACCAGTTCAGAGCCTGAACTGGTCACACATTTACCACTTCGCGCCGGCACCTGGTCCCTAGTTAATCAGTTTCCCTTTCCCAGAGGCTCAGACTGGTCTCAGATTATCCAATTCCGAATCTGGCCTGGTTTGAGATTGACCACTTCCACTGTAAACCTGGTCCCAAATTGACCAATCCAGCCCTCGATAGTTGAGAGCTGGTCTGGGATTGTCCAGTTCGACTCAACAGGTGGTCTGAAACCAACCACTTCCGGCTCAAAGCTGGTCCCAAATTGACCAATCCGCTCCTCGGTAGTTGGGAGCTGGTCTGGGATTGTCCAGTTCGACTCAATAGGTGGTCTGAAACCAACCGCTTCCGACTCAAACCTGGTTACAGATCGACCAACCCGACCCCCGGCAAACCGGAGATGGCCTCGAATAGTCCAATTGGGCTCAGGACACGGTCCGAAGTTGACCGGTTGCCGCGAGAATCTGGTCAGGAATTGATCAGTTCGTCATCGGGCAAACCAAAACCGCTCTCCGCCTGGCAGCGGATTGACCACATGATCCCCCTGAAACACCATCATCTCCCAAGGCCGGAGGTCGGTTACGTCATATCCCTTCGGGACCTCGCCTGAGTGATCCACGGCACCTTACGCTTACTTGCCGCAGGATGCGCATTCTATACGCTTTTGAACGAACTTCAGAAAAGCGTCTGCCTGTCTCTCAAGGTACTTGCGACTCTTACTGAGGGTCACCCTGCCCTCACTGTCGACCTGTTCC
>JAAZEL010000087.1 GCA_012512325.1 Candidatus Fermentithermobacillaceae bacterium
CTGTTTCGTCCATGATCGCATCTGCTATCCTCGATAGGCGCAGGGCTCGCGTCCTGTCGGGGAGTTCCAGGAGTTTCCGGCTCAGAGTGAGACCCAGATTAACGTACAGGTAGCCCTGGCTTTGGGATAACTCCTTGAGAATTCCGGTTTTGCCGCTTCCTGGCGGACCAACCACCAAGACCAGTCGGTAGTATCTCAGCCTGGCCGCTGCTATCTGGCTTACAAGTTCATCAATTCTCATGGCAATCGGGCACCTACCTATGTAATACCTGGACAATAACAAAAAGCACCAAATCACCTGTGAGAGAACGCGGATAAATGCACATGGAAAATCTTTCTGCAAGAAAACACAAAAACCCTGCAAGAATTCGGAAATGGGCAAGAGCCGCACCGTGGGGGCGTTTTGTGTAGTCTTGTGTACATGTGCGGAGTACCTGTACTGACTAAAGAGCTTTGCCTCTCCGGGCGATGTCTTTCATTGCAGCCACATACTCGTCAGGAATGGGATTGAGTCCTTGGGCCAAGAGGGCCAGGTAGCCCACCTGGGCACCTTCTTCCGTGTAGACGGCGCATTCCAGTGCCTCTTCGACGGTGTTCCCGGCGCAAAGCACTCCGTGATTCTGCAACAACACGGCTCTTTCCGTAGTCCCAAGCACGCGGACTACCTCATCGGCCAATTCCTGAGAACCGGGGAGACGGAAGGGCACAACCCGCACCGGCCCGAAGGCCGCCATAGGCACAGTAATCACAGGCAGTTCCTTGTTCAGTACGGAGAATACCGTGGCGTATAGCGAGTGGGTGTGGACGATGCCGCGCACATCCGGACGCTTCCGGTAAACCGAGATGTGCATTGGAGTTTCGGATGAGGGCTGCAGGTGGCCGCAAATCACCTCTCCGGCGGGGGATATGACCACGATGTCTTCCACCTGCAACTCCTCGTATGGGATTGCCGAAGGGGTAATCGCTATCATCCCTGATTCGGGGTCCCGGGCAGACGCATTACCTGAAGTCCCCCTGGCCATTTGACTGCGCCGGAGTTCCAAAGCAGCATGCAACACCCTTTTTCTCAAGCCCTCAAGTATCATACCCTTACACCCCTGGAAGCCGCTTGACGGCACAGTGTTGTCTCAAGTGGTCTTAACCGCCCTTTCAGACGTTGCTGAATCGACCCGGCCATCGATGAACCAGGTCGCGAATCAGGCGCTCAGCATACAGCACCACTTGAGAAGTTCGCATCTTGCCGCCAGATTTCCTTCGAGGGGTTTGAGCTGTCTTGCGTGTACCGCAATCTAGCTTGATGGATCACTGGAGTGAAGAGTCGAATCGGTCAGGTGGTGCAAGGCTCGGCCTTCAGGGATTTCTTGCAACACCGTAGATCAAACGAAAACCTGGCTATCAGGAGCACATCTAATCATTCATCCGTTTCCGGTATCCTGAAAACAGCCGAAGACTGCTTAAGATCCTGGTAGGCCCGGCGTATCGCAGGCAGATTCTTTGCCATTCGTGCGATTTCCGGTCTTTTCAAAGCAAGCTCTACCCATGGTTCTAACACTTGATTGGGATGGTTAGGATGGTTTTTCCGTTCTTTGCCGTTTGCTGCGCGTGCTGACACCGGTAGCTGCCACCTCCTTGAGGCTTTCCCTGAATGGTTCCACCGAGGATAATGATAACAAATACGCTGTCATGATCATAGACGCCATCTCCGCATACGCTTCTACGATCTCTACGTCTTCCTGAGTAAAAGCGCCTTTTTCCCGGGCATCAATTGATAAAACGCCAAGGCAATGCCCTTGTTCCAGCATTATCGGAGCACATATCAAAGAACTATACGAGTGCCGGTCTTCGCGAAGGTGCTGGAAGTGTGGGTCGCTAGGGGCATCGTCATCTAGACTCGGCTTGCCGGTCCTGTAGCACATTCCAGCAATCGACCCATCAATCAATAGCCTGACATCATTCTTGAACTTGGCTCCAAACGCCGACGAGCCTGCAACCATTCTCAAATGCTCGTCATCTGCTTGCACCCATATGGCACACCGGTGAGTCTCTCTACTTGACGCTTTAATGCCGGAAGCCAGTCTTTCCGTAAGGGGCTGCAAGAATTCCGAGAGACTTTGAATGGTTTGCCCACTGAGCAACGCATATAACAGCAATCTGGCTTCGGAACACGCGGTTTTCATGCCCTCCAGCAGCGATGAAGACCGTTCAAGAATCCTCGTCCGTTCCACGAGTTTGTCGTATTCGGATTGTAGCGCGAATAGCTTCTCTACGGCTGTAGATGATGCCAAGCTCTTTTTCAGCGCGGTGAGATTTGTGGCGATCCACCATATAATCAGTGCCCCGATGCAGATTACCAAGAGGTTAATCACGCCCGGGCTGGCCTTGTCAAAAAGCGCTTTCAACGCATCGCCCAAGAGTAGACCTCCCGCGGGACAATAAACCGAGACTGCTTAGTTTTATTTGACGAGAGCACCATATCATCCTGCTATATTTATCGTAAAACAGCAATTTATAGCAATAGTCCTATTATCTGGACCTGGGCAACTCCCAGACCGCGCGTTACCCAGAAAAACCCGGGCTTTGCGGCCGCGCCAAGTCAATCAGAGGAATGGCAGCCTGCGCGGCGAATGTAAGATCAAATGTCTGGGCCAGTCACTTACCGGGTTGCCGGTGGTTCAGCTGACGTGTCCTGATAACCGGACACACACCTGATCATTAGGAAACCATCACTGAAACCATGAGGGTTCCGGCAGGAGCCACAAAGGAGAGTACGGGGAAGAGGAGGTACGTAAGCAATGGCCGTCTACGACAAAGCTTACGAACTGGCGAGGGAGCTCAAGGAGAGCCCGGAGTACAAGGAGTACCAGAAGGCCAGAAGCGCCTTGGAAGGCAACGAATCAGCCTTGTCGCTGCTTAAGAAATACAGGCGGCAACAGCTCCTAATCCAGAGTGCCGCCATCACAGGGCAACAAGCTGACGAAAACCTCAAGACCGAGTTTGCAAAGACACAGGAACTCATCAACATGCATGGCCCGATACAGCGCTTCTTGCAAGCTGAAGAAAGGGTCCTGGTCATGATGGCTGACATCCAAAAGATACTCAACGATGCCCTCAATATGCTGGAATACATGTAACGCCTTGCTAGACTACGGGGCTGCTGACCCTAGGCGGGTGAATCCTTCCGTAGAAATCCCACGCCTTAGCTTTGCCTAAGGGGACCTGCAGCCGGGGATTTGGAACATAATCGGGGAGCTGCACTTAGATTTGGAAGCGAGTATTACCTTCTCCGGAGGGCGTTTTGGAGAACAACCGGACAGCTGCCCCCGATGGCTATACCTGCGCAAGCTGAGCGCTAGCCGGTTGAAACATAACCGCCCGGGAATATGATTGAACCCAAGAGGCCGGCTACCACGGCGGCGAACAGGAGCAGGGCAACCGCTGTGATGACCTCTGCCTTGTTTTCAGCTTCCTTGACCAGTATCAGAAGGCCGAGGCCCGAGTTGGCAGAAAGCCCGCTTACCACGGACGGGAACGACAATATGCCGGCCCTGAAACCTTCAGCCAAGGCCACTGATGTGGCGCAGGATGGGATCAAGCCGACTACTGCCGCCACCACAGGCTGCAGCACCCCCCGGCGGGAGAGGACAGTGTAGACCCGCCCTTGGGCCACATGACCTATCAGGTTGAGCACGGCCGAGAGCACAAACACCATGGCTGCAGTCCTCAACGCCCGGGACAGAGCGTGGGATACAATCCCCAGTGCGCCTGGTCGGCCAGCCCGGCACGAATTGCAGCTGCATTGAGGCCTTATCCTCGATAAGCCGGCGTTCGTCTCCGCTGCCTGTGTGCTTCTCAACAGGAGGCCTGCGTTTGTGCATATCCCTACCACCGTGCCCCAGACCAATTTGGTTAGGAGGAGGGGCAGTACCCATGGTAGAGTGGCCCGGTCAGCCAACATGACGGGCAAGGCTTCGTCAGAGGTAGATATGTAGGCCGCTATAAGCGACCCCAGGGGGATCATTCCCTCCAGAAACAAGGTGGTAGCCGCAACCGAAAACCCGCACTGCGGTATCAGGCCAAGGATGGCCGCAGCCAAAGGCCCAACAAAGGGTTGTGAAAACGCCCGGCTTACCTTCGATGATGCCGTTGTGTGAGATACCGCTTCAACGACAAGGAGAACCACGAACAGAAGCGGCAACATCATCGCGGTGCGGGCCAGGCTTTCGGTCAACACTTCCTGCAAGTGTTCAAGTACGTGTAGGTCCAAGTAGGCAATCCCCCGTGACCAACCGGAAATTCCACCTATCTGACACAAAACCGCAACTCGATACCGCGCAACCTGTCCGCCAACCCTATAGAGGCAAAAGCGTTCAGGCAAAGCCTGCGGGTTGCTTTCTGTCTACCATCAATTGAACAGCTAGTCCTATATTGTGTCAATAACAGCCAATATATGCATGAATGCTCAAAGCAGGAAACCGGGGTGGGGCAACCGATCTCCGGAAGACTGGCGGATATTTCGGAGATATGAATAAAATGAAGCCCGATGTTAAACGTTTTAAGTTTATTGTTGACAAGATTAATACGATGTGTAAGAATGGCATCAAACCTTGGAAATCAGAGGTGGTCTTGCATGCCGGATCCAAGGCAAGGGGAAAACAACTGCTACCTTCAGGTTCAAGATCTGAAGAAGACCTTCATGGACAGGAAGCGCAAAGTCGAGGCAATAAAAGGCATTTCGTTCTCCGTGGCCCAGGGAGAGATGGTCGGTTTCCTCGGACCAAACGGAGCGGGGAAGACTACAACCATCAAATCCATCCTGGGTCTGGTAAGACCCGACTCAGGCAGGATCACTGTGGACGGCATCGATTGCGCCAAGAATCCCGGTGAAGCCGCGAAACGCATGTCAGCCGTGTTGGAAGGGGCCAGGAATACCTATTGGCGACTGACAGTATGGGAAAATATGCAGTTTTTCGCCGGAATTCACGGGGTCTCGGCTTCCAAGGAAAGGGCTTATTTCGAATACCTGCTGGAGGTATTGGGACTCCAGGATAAGCGGAATGCCGAAGTAAGAAACCTTTCCAGCGGTTACAAGCAGAAGACCGCAGTTGCGTGCGCCCTTGTCAAGAAGACGCCCTTGGTATTCCTGGATGAACCTACTCTGGGGTTGGATGTGGAAGCCTCATATGAACTCAGGGCAGCCCTCAAGGACCTCCAATCACAGGAAAAACGCACTATTGTAGTATCCAGCCATGACATGAAAGTGATCCAGGATGTTTGCAACCGGGCGATCATCATATCCGGCGGCAGGATTGTAGCCGATGAAAACATTCAAGAACTGTTGTCGCTGTTCAGAACCAGGAACTACCGGATCACCGTATCCCGGAACGGAAATATGCGGTATGCAGAGTCGTTACCTGAGGAGATATACAAGCTTTTTCCGCAAGCCGATATAAGGGAGACCCACGAAACCATTGAGATTGTCGTGGATTTTACCAACCCCTTTGAGATATACGAGCTCATCGAAACGCTGAGAACCTCAGGAGTTTCCATTGAATCGATCAGCCAGGAGCAGGTTGACCTGGAGAAAGCTTTCCTGGAAATCGTGAGGAGGGAAAAGGGCATATGTGGTTGACTGCCTTCAAGGCCACATGGCGGCAAACCTTTCAACTGACAACCAGGTACCTTTTCAACTTCGTATCTGCCATAATCACCATGGTCCTCGTATTCTTGTTCATGTTCTACGGAGTCAAGGGCCTGGGAGCAGGTGCCCTGGACCTCGGCGAAACCTTGGAAGGGCTGTTTACGGGGTACATAGTCTGGATGATCGTGCTCATAGGATACCAGGATCTTGCATATGACGCAGCAAACCAAGCCCAGACCGGGACCCTGGAGCAACTGTACCTGAGTCCGTTGGGGTATAAATGGCTGGCCTTGTTCACTCAGAGCCTGAACACCGTGTTAAACCTTGCGTTGGTGTGCCTGACAACAGCTATCATGGTTCTTACCACCGGGCAAAAACTGCATCTCAAAGTTCTAAGTATTCTCCCTGTATTCCTGGGAGTGTATATTCAGGCATCAGGGCTTGGTCTTGCCCTTGCCGGGCTTGCCCTCATCTTCAAGCGAATCCAATCCTTCTTCCAAGTGGTGACTTTCGGAGTCATCGGGCTGTTCATGATCCCGTGGTCTCGCTACCCCTGGGCAAAATATCTGCCGTTTACCATGGGACAGCACCTTTTGAGGGAAGTAATGATGAAAGGGATGAAGATCACCAGGGTGCACGGCACGCACTTGGCTGTGTTTGGGGTGGTCACGGTCGCTTGTTTCGTTGCAGGCCTGGCCCTGTTTTCCTTGGCTGAGAAGAAAGCAAAATCCTCGGGCTTACTGGGCCAGTACTGAGTACCGCTTCTTCTCGTAAGGTTTGGATGGTACACTTATAATGATAAACCGCATACACAACCAGACGGGGTTGAGGAATCCATGACAAACGGCAAACTGATTCTCGGTACGGTAACCATAGGCCAAGCTCCAAGGACGGACCTGATCCCTGAAATCAAACAATTCCTGGGCGACGGTGTCGAGATACTTGAGGCGGGAGCCCTGGACGGGCTGACTCTCGCTGAAGTACAGAAGCTCTACCCCGACCCCGGGGACAACGTCCTAATAACACGGATGGCTGACGGCACCCAGGTGAAGGTGGCTGAAAAACACATTGTGCCCAGGATGCAGGGGAAGATTGACCGGCTTGTTGAGCAAGGTGCCGGTGTTGTACTTCTGGCTTGCACAGGTGAGTTTCCGGAGTTTGAGTGCCGCAAGCTCTTGATTGAACCCAACAAGGTGCTTTTTGACACGGTTAAGTCAGTGGCGCCAGGGATGAAGCTCGGAGTGTTCATCCCAGACATAGACCAGGTGGATTACGCCCAGCGCCGCTGGTCTGCCGTAAGCCACGAAGTGTTTGTTCAAGCTGTCTCTCCCTACGGGTGTGCCGGGGACAAGACAGCCGGTGCGGACCGGCTCAAGCAGGCGGGCGTACAAGTGGCAGTACTCGACTGCATCGGGTACACCTTGAGAGATAAGCAGGCAGTCAAGGAGAAGCTGCAGGTGCCTGTGGTGCTCGCCCGCTCCATGGTCGCCAGGGTCATAGCTGAACTGCTCTGATCCGGGTTTACTGACAGCCTGGCATTGGACTACAGCCCGGCATCGGACTGTCGACTCATTAGCCTTATCAGCCTGTGATAGGGGGAAGCCTGATACGGCAGCCTCAAACAACCGGCTTTTTGGGCAAGGGCGTAGCACAACAAAGGTGGCACTGAGCGCCACCTTTACTTACTGCCTGAACCACTTGAAGGCTACAGCCCGTTACGCTGCGGACATGAGTCTGTCTCTATGCCGGTTGGGATGTAGCTATGTTTGGTGCTCGCAGGAACTGGGACCGGTTTTCAGAGTACCCTTCAGATATGCCTCGACTACTTCCTCAACAGGGCCCAGAACTCCAGTTACGGGTTTGATACCTTGATCCTTGAGCAATTGCTCTGCCCTTGGCCCCATCCCGCCGGCGATTATCACATCGACTCCCTCGTCCGCCAATAACTTCGGGAGAACCCCCGGCTCATGTCCTGGGTTCTTGAGGGATTCCCGACGCGCCACTTTACCGTCTTCTACAGAAAACACCCGGTATTCCGAACATCTCCCAAAATGAAGGGATACCTTATCGCCGTCAGCCGCCACTGCGATTTTCATTCATTCCCCCTACCTTTCCGAGAGGTAAGTCAAGATGTTATCTGCAATCTCTTGAACGCCGTCGCGCCGGTAGTCCTCTATTAGACCCTTGTCGCCAAGAGACCGCTCACAGTCGGATCCAGAGACAGGGAGCCTAGGTAGGTTGTTGCTACGTCAGATGCCGTCATGTCTCCTGTCTCTATCCCCGTCCGTGTCTTGCTCTTCTCCGGCCTCCCCGGCGTCCTGAGGCACCGTCAGCTACAGGTACTTTCCTGAAGGACTGGGTGTTCAACCCGCCGCACTTGGGACATGTAGTCCCATCTATACTCTTGTCGCTGTGCTCCCACTCATGCTTGCAATCGCGGCACTCAAAGGTGAACGGGGAGACCAAGTAGTTGCCGCCTTCAATCCGCAAGGCTTTTCCTTGGACAAGGGCTGAAGCGACTTTGGCTCTGGCCTGGGTGAGTATCCTTTGAAAAGTGCTTTGCGCCAGGTTCATCCGCATGGCGCACTCTTCTTGCTCCAGGCCGACATAATCCTTGAGGCGTATGGCTTCGACTTCGTCCACCCCCAAGACCACTTCTTCCAATTGGGCCATGGGTACTCCGGCAGGTTTGAAATATGTGACGCAGGGAAGAAACTCCACCCACCTGGGTTTTACGGGCCTTGGCACCTTTGCACCCCCAATCCCTGACGCGTTGCATCACCTAGTGTATCTGCCGTTCCAACACGCTCAATCCACAAAGCTGAACAGCCTTTCAAGTTATCGATATATATCTATAACATGATATCCCAGCTTAGAGCGCCGGTCAACATCTTAGGCCCCGGCTGGTCCGGGGCAGACTCGCGCTATTTGGTAACGTAAATGCGCGACGCAAGCTTCCGTCCCACGGCCACGGTACATTCGCCCACTCTAACCAGGATCGGCCCTCTGAACGGGTGGGCCGCGACAGTCTTGACCTTGGTTCCGGGAAGAAGGCCGAGATCCCACAAGCGCCTCATAGCTCCTCTGCCGGCTCTTGCCGTATCTATGGTTACTTCATCTCCGGGTCTGGTATCCAAGAGTGTCATTTTCCGCTCCCCTCACTTCCGGTTTCCTAGGTTTGACTGAGTTTCACATGGCAGGCAGTATCAGGTTCAGCACGAAACCGGTGCTGAGCGTGATTCCCAGTGCCAGCCCATAGATAGCCGCCAGGGTCTTCCATCCGAACTCTCTCGCGATGAGATACGAAACGGGTATACAGGGCAGAGACAGGGAGATCATGGATGCCGCGATGGTAGCTTCCCGTGCCCCTAAGGGCAGGTTGAGAAGCACCATGGGAGCTGCATACCGCTGAACCACCGTAACAGCCACGGACACAAGGGACTGGCCGGTAATCCCGAACAAGCCGGCACTTATCGGATCCAGCCTCGACAGGACTGACAGAATGCCTGTGTTAAGTAAGACTCTGACGCCGATGCCCGTTATCATCAGAACAGGCAATACCTGTTTGAAGAAGCTTTCCATCCGCATCCAGGCCTTGCCGGCCACAGCCCTGGCCGAAGGCAGCCGTACCGGCGGGATCTCCATCACCAGTTCGCTATCGGCCTGCAGGCAGCGGGCAACCAACCGCGCCAGAAGCAAGAAGACGACTGCAATGGCACCGTAGATCACCCTCAGGTCGGCTCCGAAGGCCCTTGCCACACCTGTTATAATCCCCAAGGTGGCAGCACAAGGTATGGGGATCGCCAAGAGGGTCGACACCACGATTCGGGATTCCCTGTTGGGCAAGGTACGTGTGGCAAGCACTCCGGGAGCGCGGCAGCCAAAGCCGAGTAGGAACGGTATTATCGATTGCCCGGGGATCTTCAAGAATGACATAATCCTGTCCATCATCACCGCGATCCTGGGCATCAGCCCCGAGTCCTCGAGCAGGGCCATGATCAGGTAGATGGACAGCATGGTGGGCATTACCACTTCAAAGGGCAACAAGACGCCCTCAGGGATGGCAGTGATGATGATCTCAGCCAAACTCCCCTGGCGAAAGCTTCCTGCCAAGCCGGCGATAAAGCCTACAACCGGCTCAAGGATTACAGGCACGAACTCCTCCGCAAACTCCAAGATTTCCAGGGTAAGCCTGACTGCGAGATAGGCGACAAGGGCCAGGATGGGGATCCCTGTGGACGGGTTGTCGAGCAGCCTTTCCAGGCGCACCCTGGTTGAGACAGGGCCCTCAAGCCGGCAACGCCTCACAACCGCAGTGGTGATTGCCTGGGCCTGCCTTGTCCTCTCTAAGCATGTGGGGAGTACCGGATGGGAATCATCGGCCGCGGGGCAGAACCAGCACCCCCTGAAGCATCCGGCGCACTGGAACCGTTTACTCGCCACCTTTTCTTGCAGGTCTTCCACGAGGTGCGCCAACTCAGGGTATATGCTAAACAAGTCTTCATCCAGGGCATCATGTTCCATGAGGTGGATGGCTAGTGCCCGTGAAGGATGTAACCGGTGTTTGCCTTCCTCTTCAGGGATTATCTGTTCAATCTGGCCTTGCAGCATGCCTATTACCCTTTCTATCTCCGGTGAAAAACGCATAGGGCTCGTGGCGCGGGCAGGGAGGGTTTCAGGAGAACCGGCGGCTTTCCATATCAGCTTCTCCAACTCCTCCAATCCTTCTCCTTTGGACGCTATCATTGGGATTGCCGGGATTTGGAGCTTTTCTTCCAACGCGGTGGTGTCGATAATCATCCCGGCCTCTCTCGCCATATCCATCTGGTTAAGGGCCAGGACCATCGGGATGTCCAGGTCCAGCAGCTGCAAAGTCAGGTACAGATTCCGGGACAGGTTTCTGGCGTCAGCGACGTTGACTATGAGGTCGACACCGGCTTCCAGCAATACCCGCTGGGCGACCCTCTGTTCTTCGGTATCTGAATGGAGGCTGTATGTCCCCGGAGTATCGATCACCGTTATTCGGCCTGAGGGCCCCTCCATGTACCCCTGGGTGATCTCAACTGTGGTTCCCGGATAGTTGGACACCACGGCCCCGGCTCCGGTAAGCAGGTTCATTATGACGCTTTTTCCCACGTTAGGCTGGCCCACAAGGGCCACGGTAAACTGCATAGCCATCCTTCTTTCCTTGTCATTTCGGTTCGGTGCGACAGTCGCTTTGCTCAAATGTTTGTGTAGTCTAACATTATTGTACTACTGTTGAACTCAATAGAGAATAGGGATTTCCCGATTCTTGTTTCAGTTCTGCATGTAAGAATGATATGATCTATCTAGCAAGACCTGACGCTGCCCCGAAGGAGTGAGTGCGTGATGAGCTCAGAGTTGTCGCAGGCCATAGAAGACTACCTTGAAGCCATATTGGCCCTTTCAGAAACCCACAGGGCCGTCAGGGTAACCGACATTGCCAGGCAGCTGGATGTTGCTAAGCCAAGCGTAACCACTGCCATAAACACCCTTAAAGAAATGGGATTTGTGACCCAGGAGCGCTATGGCAAGGTTTACTTAACGCCCAGCGGGCGGGAACAAGCGGTCAGGGTCAACAGGCGCCACAAAGCGCTCCGGGATTTCCTCGTACAAGTTCTGGGGGTTGACCCGGACACTGCCGATAGGGATGCATGCCTCATGGAACATGCCATCAGTTCCGAAACCATGGAGAAACTCGCGCTTTTCCTGGAAAACGCCCTGCCATCGGACGAACGGTCCTGAGCGTTTGGTGTGACGCCTTGCCCCACGCATGTAGTTGATGCCTGGTTCGGAACCCATCGTATATGTTTATTGAGGGGCCACGGTCTTGCCGTGGTAAGCCCGGTGATTTGAGGACCGGTTTGAGAATCAGGGGTTTCCGGAATCATAGGATGATAAGGAGGTGCAGGCAGTTGTTCGGAGTGGCTCTGTATACTCCCGGAGTGTTTGCCGGGATCATTTGGACCGTCACCATGGCCCTTGCCCTGTCCAAGAAAGACAAGCCTGTTGCGGCAGTGCACGGAGGATTCGGGGTAATCGCCTTTGCGCTTTACACCCTCTCTCCGCTAATAGGTATGTTTGTGTCCGCGCTGCTTATCGCGGCCTTGCTGACCTCGTACCGCATTGTGCGCGAGTATACCAGGGGCGTCTATTTCCGCTTCGGCAAACTCCGGGGTGTGTTGGACCCCGGCCTTGTGGTAATCATGCCTTTTGGAATAGACCAAGTCAGAATCGTTGACATAAGGACTTTTACGATTGATGTGCCGAAGCAAGAAGTGATTACCAAAGATAACGTACCTGTAGTTGTCGACGCGGTGGTGTATTTTCACATTTTTGACCCCGCCCAGGCGGTAACACAAGTGGCAGACTACGTCAAAAGCACCAGTTTGCTTGGCCAAACCACCCTAAGATCCATCCTGGGCAAGCACGAACTGGATGACTTGTTGAGCAAAAGGGAAGAGCTCAATGAAGTGCTACGGGAAATACTCGATATCGCCACTGACCCATGGGGTGTCAAGGTCACCATGGTGGAGGTCAAGGCAGTTGAGCTTCCCGATGACATGAAACGCGCCATGGCGCGGCAAGCCGAGGCGGAAAGAGACAGGCGGGCCAAGATAATCGCGGCCGAGGGCGAACTTCAGGCATCTGAGAAACTGGCGGAAGCCGCACATGTCATGGCTACCCAGCCTATCTCGGTCCAACTCAGGTACCTGCAGACACTCACCGAGATCGCCATGGATACCCATTCCACTATAGTGTTTCCCATGCCCCTTGACTTGCTGCCTTTGGCTAATGCGCTCAAGGCCAACCAAGGGGTTCAACGAGAACCAAGCTCAGAGGAATAGCACGTTTGCTCTGCGTTGTCTCGTGGCGTTGCCAGTCAGGTTTTGTGCGGGGCATGGCTGGAAGCATACCCCGCGCCTGTTCTTTCGGAGGCGACAGCCATATTGTATCTGGTCATCTGTATGTTGATCGCTGTGCCTGAATTTCTTAGTTCGGGAAAATTGTACGCAGACCAAGCTATACGGCTTGATTCCCCTTGAGCCGGTTGACAACCCTGACCCGGGGGCCCCATACCTGGCTGGAATTTCCCCGGATTGGCCTCAGACATACTAAACTGGGAGGTGGCACGTCTGAACACGTTCTCAGTTGCGTCTACCAGGGCCCTAAATTCCATAAGGTGTTTTGTGGACCGGGAGATGCGTAAGTGGGAGAGACAGGGGGTCAGGGTTGATGTGCGTGAGTGTCCCGCAGGCGGAAGCTTGATACTCCACTGCAGGCAGTCAGCGCCCGACCAATGGGGCTCAGGGAATGACCTGTACAGGAAGGTCAAGAGTCTCATAGCCAACGGCCTAGCCGACATCATCATTGACGAGTATGAGAAGTTCCTAGTGGTGAGGCTCATCGACGGAAATTACGCCTACTTGTCGGAAAAAGACAGGGCGCTCCTCAAGGCCAAGGCCCTGAGAACTCTGGACAACGGCATGAATAACGGGTATTCGGTTAAGCGGAGCCAGAGAAAAAGCAGGGTGTGGGCCAAACTCTCAGAGTACCTCGAAAAGGAAGACCAGATAATCCTGGAAGGTTTCATCACCTTCAGACTCAAGGACTACCTGGAAGACCTTTTCGACTTCGTAGACCACATGGTGAAAGAACACCTGATCAACCGGGAATACAGGGAGTTTCTGAGATTGCTGCGGCATCTCATGAGCCGGCAGAAATGCTCGGTGCCGGTGGTCAACATCCACAGGGAGTCCCAAGGAGGGTATAGGCTTCTTGACGCCCGGCTCGAGCCCGTGGGGGGACATCTGGGAGCCTTCATGGACCGCACTAGGGACGGCTCCCGAATTGAAGTGGACGATCTGGTGGTAAGCGCCGTGGTAACCCTTGCTCCTGACCGGATCGCGTGGCACGGAGACACCGACAACTCGCCATGTTTCGACTTGCTTAGCGACCTCTTCGAACATCACCTAGAAGTGTGCGGAGGATGCGACTTGGAGCGTAGTGAACCTTGACGGACCCTTCCCTTGATTTGCATCTATCCGTAGGATATAATGCCTCCAAACCCATACCGCGTGGGCTATGAAAAGGACAGTACGTTAGCTGCAGGGACCCAAGAGAATGACGGTCGCTGGCTGGAAGCCGTCTGGTTCCGGGCTAAACGGAACACCACCTTGGAGCTCCCGGCGGAAGCGCCTTATCCCAGCAATAACGCCGGCGTGTGGACACGTTAACGTCCGCAAAGGGCTAAGCCCCGTACGGCTTGGCTGAAGTAGGGTGGAACCGCGACGTGAAACCTCGCCCCTCACCGGGACGGGGTTTTTGATTTAGAGCCCTATATGATGCATAACCCTGATTGAACGGAGAGTGATGGCAAATGGGTCATGAAATGAGAGAAGACTTTGTTGCTAAATGGAACGACAAGTCTAAGCGCATGGCCAAAGGGAGTACTTTTCTGGATGTCAAGAAAGCCTTTGGATGGAAAAACGATGTGTTGATGGTGCGGGTGCTCAATGAAACCCAATCCGAAATCCGCGAACTGAGGGCCCAGGTAGACGGGGATTGTGTTGTTGAGCCCCTGGGGTTCGAGGATGAACGGGCCAGGGAAGCGCTGCGGCATACCGCATCCCATGTGCTGGCTCAGGCGGTAAAACGCCTGTTTCCCGGGACACGCCTGGGGATAGGGCCGGCCATAGAAGACGGCTTCTATTACGATTTTGACACAGAGCACAGGTTTACCCCGGAAGACCTTGGGGCCATTGAGAAGGAAATGAAACGAATAACCAAGCAGAACCTGCCGATTACCCGAGAAATCCTTTCCCGGGAGGAAGCCAGGAAGGTGTTTGAAGAGGCCGGAGAGCCCTACAAGCTTGAACTGATCGATGAGCTGCCTGAAGGCGAACCTGTGTCCATATACAGGCAAGGGGAGTTCTTCGATCTTTGCGCAGGCCCTCACGTACCGTATACAGGATACTTCAAGGCGTTCAAGTTGCTCAGCATCGCCGGAGCTTACTGGCGGGGAGACGAGAACCGGCCCATGCTCCAGCGCATCTACGGCACCGCCTTCATGGACCAGGAAGCCCTGGACGCCCACCTTGCCAGGCTTGAAGAAATCAAGCGGAGGGACCACCGGAGGCTGGGCCGGGAACTTGACTTCTTCAGCATCGAAGAAGAAGGCGGGCCGGGACTCATCTACTGGCATCCCAAAGGAGCTCTTGTGCGTGAAATCATCGAGCATTTCTGGAAAGAAGAGCACCGGAGGCGGGGATATGAGATCGTCTACACCCCCCACATTGCCAAGCTTGATCTGTGGAAAACCTCCGGCCACTGGGATTGGTACCAGGACAACATGTACAGCCCCATGGATGTGGACGAAGCCAAGTACCTGCTAAAACCAATGAACTGCCCTTTCCACATATTGATTTACAAGGGGAAAACCAGGAGTTACCGTGACTTGCCCATAAAGTACGCGGAATTGGGTACGGTGTACAGGTATGAACGGTCAGGCGTGCTCCACGGGATGCTCAGGGTAAGGGGCTTTACCCAGGACGACGCCCACCTGTTCTGCACGCCCGACCAGCTTGAGGAACAGCTTGTGGAAGTGCTTGACCTAGCCGAATTCATGCTCAAGACCTTCGGGTACGACGAACACTACTGCATGCTCTCGGTACGGGATCCTCAGAACAAAGCCAAGTATATCGGGGACGATGAGATATGGGAGCGGGCAGAAACTGCCCTGGAAAACGCCCTAAAAGCCAAGAAGCTCGATTACCAGGTTGATGTGGGTGAAGCCAAGTTCTACGGGCCGGCAATAGACATAAATATCAAGGACGCCATGGGACGGATGTGGCAAGGCCCTACCATCCAGGCTGATCTAAACCTGCCCGAGAGGTTTGACATACATTACATCGGCGAAGACGGCCAAAGACACCGGCCGGTCATGATCCACCGCACGGTGCTGGGCGCCATGGAAAGGTGCATCGGCGGACTCCTCGAGCACTACGGGGGAGCCTTCCCCATGTGGCTGTCACCTGTGCAAATCAGGGTGATTCCCGTCACAGATCGGCAAGCCGACTACGCAAAGGCAGTTGCCGGCCATCTTGCAGGACAAGGATTCAGGACAGAGTGCGACCTGGGGCCTGATAAGATAGGGTACAAGATAAGACAGGCTCAGCTGGAAAAGGCGCCCTATATGATAATCGTGGGAGACAAAGAGAAAGAGGCAGGAAACATATCAGTGCGTCACAGAAGTCTAGGCGACCTGGGCAACATGGAACTCGCTGAGTTCGCAGGCAAGGCAAAGCAAGAAGCCCTGTCCAAGAGCCTTGAATCTGCGTTTGTCCGAAGCTAGAGCGCATTTCCGGAAAAACGTGACACAACAGTTAACAATGTGGTATACTCATGTTCGCTAAGAAGAAGCCATCCGCTTCTCACCTTACGGCGGTAAATGCTGGTAAGGTTGTCTGACTGGAAAGGGCTGTTTTGCAAGAAGGATGCGAAAAGCCCCAAGAGCTGAGCAAGATGCGGGCGGGTGGGTTCAACACCCGCCCGCATTCATTTCTGCCAAAAGGGGGTGACATTCAATCAGGCAAATGAAGCAAAGGACCAATGAGCAGATTCGTGCACGGGAAGTACGGCTCATTTCCCCTGACGGGGAGCAAATGGGGATACTTCCTATTCAAGAAGCGTTGAACATAGCCCGTGAAAGAGGGCTTGACCTGGTGGAAGTAGCTCCAAACGCCAAACCCCCTGTATGCAGAATCTTGGATTACAGCAAATGGAAGTACGAGCAATCGAAGAAGCAGAAGGAAGCCAGGAAAAAACAAAGAGTCCAAGATATGAAAGAAGTCAAGATGCGTCCGGCAATTGACGAACATGACTTCAACGTAAAAGCCAGGGCAGCCAGGAGATTCCTGGAGCAAGGCGACAAGGTAAAGGCAACCATTATGTTCAGGGGCAGGGAACTGGCCCATGTAGGCCTGGGCCAGAAGGTGTTGGAAAGGCTCTTGGAGTCGGTGAAGGACATATGCCAAGTTGAGAGGGCTCCGAGGATGGAAGGAAGGAACATGACGATGATCCTGGTCCCTAAACCCCAGGATCGGTCGGTCAACAAGCAGGCCTCCCCTGACAAATAGAAGTTTGTCGGAAATCAGGCAAGAACAGTAGCATTGCACAACCGGAACAGAAAGGAAGTCCGCAAGTGGCTAAGAAGGCTAAGAAGGCCAAGAAGATTAAGATGAAAACCCACAGTGGCGCGAAGAAGCGCCTGTTTGTGACAGGCACGGGAAAGATCCGGCATTTCCGTTCCGGCCACGGGCACAAACTCGAGCACAAAGGCCATGCCCGCCGGAGAAGGCTCAGACAGGATACTATAATCAACAAAGTGTGCGCCAAAGAAATCCGGACCTTAATTCCCTACAAGAAGTAAGGATAAGCCGCAAGTACAGGAAGATCATATTGTGAGTGTTGAAGAAAGAGGGTTGTAAACGATGCCTCGGGTTAAGTCGTCTGTTGTCAAGAGAAAAAGGCACAAGAAAGTGTTGAAGCTGGCAAAGGGATATTACGGGAAGCGTTCCAGATCGTTCAGGATCGCCAATGAAGCCGTGATGAAGGCCCTGAATTACGCCAGAATCCATCGACGGGAAAGAAAGCGGGAGTTCAGGAAGCTGTGGATTGCGCGAATTAACGCGGCTGCCCGGCAGAACGGCATGACATATAACAGGTTTATCAACGGCTTGAAGAAAGCAGGCGTAGATATCAACCGCAAGATGCTGGCTGAGCTGGCAGTATCGGATGCCAAGGCTTTTTCCCAACTGGTGGATCTTGCCCGGAGCCATGTGGAGGCAGCCGGTTCAGTTCAGTAGATTCGTGAGCTGAAGGAAGGTAAGGCGTGTATTCAGATGTACCGTGGCGCCTGATAAGAAGCCTTTCACGCAAGAAGGAGAGGGACAGGACAGGCCTTACCGTGGCCGAAGGCCCCTCGGTGGTGCTGGCTGCGGTTGAAGCAGGGGTCGAACTCCGGCTGGTGGTGTTTGACCGGGAGTTCGCCGATTCTAAGAAGGCACATGCTATCCGCACGGCCTTGGATGAGCACGGTTATGCCTGCCGGGTTTTCGTCGTATCCAACGAGTTCTACAACAAGATGTCAGCTACAAGAACCCCCCAGGGGGTTCTAAGTTTGTTGAGGTTTCCTTTCCGCCGTTCAAGGGGCATGCCGGGAGATACCTGGGCGCATGCCCTGGACGTTGTAGGAGTGGATATACAGGATCCCGGTAACGTAGGTACCTTGATCAGGACCGGGGCAAGTGCAGGCGCAAGCTCCGTGATCATTTGCGGGCAAAGCGCCGACCCATTCTCGCCCAAGGCGATTAGGGCGTCAGCAGGTGCTGTTTTCAACACCCGCGTGGTATATGAAGCAGACTGCACCGGCTTGTTCAGAGAGATGGCAGACTCAGGAAGACTCATATACAAGGCAACCCCAAGGAACGGGATAAGGCCTTGGGAAGCCGATTTCCGCTCGCCGTGCGCAGTGGTGCTGGGGAATGAAGCGCGGGGCTTGAGCAAGGAAATCCTTGAAGGGCCGGGGGAGTGGGTGACCATCCCCATGCCCGGTGGGGTCGAGTCTTTGAACGTCGCCATGGCCTGCACGGCATTGCTTTACGAAGCCGTGCGCCAGAGAACGGCAGGCAATGCTTGAGGTGGCCGCGAGTCGTGGTATAATACTCAAAACTGAATATACAGGGCAATGAAGGAGAACGTGGATCAGACAGGTGTATACAGAGAGGGAAAGCCGTGGCTGAGAGCTTTCCGGATACACGGCGGCTGATCGAATTCGCTCCGGAGCTCCCGGGCTGAACACCTGAAGTAGGCTCGGCGCGTCTCCGCGTTACGGAGAACAAGAGAGGGCCCAAAAGGCCAACCACGGTGGTACCGCGGAAGCTGATGCTTTCGTCCGACAGGATGAAAGCGTTTTTGTTTAGATGCAGAAGGGGGGAAGCAGGCGCAGGTTGGTTATGCAGGAATCCTGCGCTTCAGGTATGGATCATGACTTGCGCGATTTGGCTGAACTGGAAAGGCTGATCCTTCAACAGATCAGCGAATCATCCACAATCGATGAGCTTGAAGGTGTGCGGATTAGGTACCTGGGCCGGAAAGGCGAAATATCCGCCCTGCTCAAGCACATAGGAAACCTCGCTCCTGAGCAGAGGCCCGTCTTTGGGGCCGCCGTCAACGCTCTTCGAGACAAGGTTACTCAGATGATTGCCGCGAGGAAAGCAGAGCTTGACAGGGAGGCCTTAGAGCAAAGCCTCGCGAGAGATACCATCGATGTGAGTCTACCCGGGGAGGTTTTTGAGTTAGGGGGACTCCACCCGCTTACGAAAGCCCTTAGAGAGATTACGTCCATACTGTCGAGCATGGGCTTTACGGTCTACGAGAGCCGGGAAGCCGAGACTGACGACATGAATTTCGTGAAACTCAACGTACCCAAAGGACATCCTGCAAGGGATATGCAAGAGACCTTTTACCTGACCGGCACCACCCTTCTGAGGACACATACTTCTCCGGGCCAGATACGCGGGATGTTGGCCCTGGAAGGCAAGTTGCCGGTCCGCTTCATAGTTCCGGGGCGAGTATACAGGCGGGACCAAACCGATGCGTCCCATCACCCTGTATTCTTCCAGGTTGAGGGCTTGGCCATTGATGCGGACGTTACCTTCAAGCAACTAAGGGGAGTCATCTCCGCCCTCATGAACCGGTTTTTCGGCCAAGACGTGAAGATACGCCTCAGGCCCAGCTACTTCCCGTTTACAGAGCCTTCATGCGAAGTGGATATATCGTGCGTGTTCTGCAAGGGGGAGGGCTGCTCCGTGTGCGGCAACTCAGGATATCTGGAAGTGGCGGGGGCCGGGATGGTGCATCCCCAGGTGCTCATCAACGGAGGCTACGATCCGGAGGAAGTGAGCGGCTTTGCCTTTGGTTTCGGCCTGGATAGGCTGGCCATGCTCAAATACGGGATTGACGATATACGCCTTCTCTACGGTAACGACAAGAGGTTTTTGTCCCAGTTCCGTGGGCTTTAGTCAGATCCAAGTCGGGAGGCATAGTTGAAATGAGAGTACCGTGGAAATGGCTCAATGAATACGTGAACTTGCCGTGGGATCCTCAAGAAGCAGCCCACCGGCTGACCATGGCAGGGGTATGTGTGGAAGAGCTCATATACGACGAATTGGGTGTTACATCGGTGGTTTCCGCAAGAATTATGGAGGTTGAGCCCCATCCCACGAGGCCCGGCCAAAAGGTAGGCATTCTCGACACAGGCGCCGAAAAGCTGCAGATCGTGAGCGGGGCACCTGGCTTTGAAAAAGGTAATATCACCCTGGTGGCCCCGCCCGGCGCCTGTCTCCCCGGAGGATTGAGGATCGAAGCCAGGGAGGTAGACGGTGTACTGTCCGAGGGGATGGTGGTATGCTCCAACGAGTTGCTCACTGGGCAAGCTCCAAGGCCTCTTGAGGACATCATCCTGCTGCCTGCAGGCACGTCCCCCGGCGTTCCCGCAAGTGACCTGTTTGAACTGGATGATTGGGTGATGGATCTTGACCTCACTGTGAATTACTCCCACTGCCTAGGGATTCTGGGAGTGGCTATGGAAGCCGCCGCCTTGGCAAGAAGGCCCCTCAAGCTGCCCGAAGTGCTTGCCAGGGGGCAGTGGGCCGGCCCACATGGCAGTAGGGATCCTGAACCCAACGCCCCGGGAAATCCCGAGTTTAGGCTAGACCTGCCTGAACCAGAGGCCTGCCCAAGATACGTGGGCAAGCTTGTGGAAGACGTAAGGTTTGCCTATTCCCCTGTAAACATGGAAAGGCGCCTCATGCTGGCAGGACAAAGACCCCTTAACCTGGTGGTGGATGTAACCAACTACGTGATGCTTGAAACGGGGCAACCCCTCCATGCATTTGATGCGGATCAGATTGCTGACAACACGATCATCGTCAGGTCTTCCAAGCCCGGCGAAACACTTGTGACCCTTGACGGCATCGAGAGGGAGCTGCCTGAGAACACCATTTTGATCACCGATCCATCGGGCCCCATAGGCATTGCAGGGATCATGGGGGGGAAGCACACAGAAGTAACCAAGAATACCAGGCGGGTGCTCATTGAATCTGCCTATTTCGACCCTCTCACCGTGAGACTTGCATCCCAGAAGCTCAAGCTCAGGACCGAAGCCGCCCTCAGGTTCGAAAAGGGCCTTGACCCCACTGCACAAACGGCAGTTGCGGAAAGGGCGGCGGCGCTCATAGGGAGCCTTGCAGGCGGAATGCCTGTACCCGGATACACCGAGGCCAACTATCTGGACATAACGCCCAAACGGATCCTCCTCCGCATGCAAACCGTGGAGAGGCTCCTTGGAACCAGGATTTCGGCGGAGACCTGTCGGGAGATCCTTGAAAGGGTCAATTTCCAAGTGGACCAAGACGTCTTCCATGCCCAAGCACCTTCAATTGCCGTGACGGTTCCACCCAGACGAGTGGACATCCACGGCGAAGTGGACCTTGTGGAGGAAGTGGCAAGGCATTCCGGATATGACAGTTTTGGCACCGGCGATCTGTCAGGGGCGGTCCCGGGAGGCATAACCGATCCGAAACTGCTTTGCGTGGAGAAGATACGGGACCTTCTGGTATCCCACGGCGGCCTGGAGTGCATCACAAATTCCCTCATCAGTCGCGAGGACTTGGCCAGGCTCGGCTGGGATTCAGATGACCCCAGGGGTAATCCTGTACCCTTGCAACATCCATTGTCATCTGAGGAATCGGTGCTGCGGACAGGCATCATACCCGGGCTTGTGAAAGTGGCGTCCTCAAACATAAGGTCAGGAATCCAAGGCATGTTCATATGGGAGG
This sequence comes from Candidatus Fermentithermobacillaceae bacterium, assembly GCA_012512325.1. Classification (GTDB taxonomy): domain Bacteria; phylum Bacillota; class Sulfobacillia; order Fermentithermobacillales; family Fermentithermobacillaceae; genus DTU015. The sequence goes on from JAAZEL010000087.1 coordinate 21,562, forward strand.
TAGGGAGGGTGTTCTTCCCGGCTGACAGGTCGTCCGATGGCGGGCTGCCCCTTGAAACCACCCAGATCGGCCTGGTTTCATACGGTGTGCTCAAACCCAAGACCTGGCTGGGCGGTCCGGAAGAGGCAGGGTTCTACCATATGAAAGGCGTCATCCACAGCCTCCTGAACCTGCTGGGCATATCAGACGTGAAGTACTTGCCCAAGGCGGGCATGCCCTTCCATCCAGGAAGATCCGCCAAAATCGCGGCTCACATGTCAACTGTGGGAGAAATCGGAGACTTGCACCCTGCCTGCCTCAAGGAGCTGGATATCCCCGTGCCCGTTACCGCGTGCTGGCTTTCCCTGGACGGCTTGCTGTCCATGGTAAAGCCGAAGGGTTTTGTACCGCCGTCCAGGCTTATGCCTGTTGAAAGGGACTTGGCGGTGATAGTACCCGAGGAGGTTCCCGGCGGGGAAGTGGTCGAAGCCATCCGCCAAACCGGCAGGCACCTGGATTCAGTGGCCCTGTTTGATGTATGGAGAAAGCCGCCTGTCCCGCCCGGCCACAAGAGCCTTGCCTTCAGGCTCGTGTATCAACCCACTGACAAGACACTGACAGAAGAGGACCTGGCGGAGGACAGGGAGAGGATCATGGAGAGGTTGCGGAAAGACTGCAATGCGGTGCTGAGATCTTGAGAACGCACAGACTCGAGCTTGCCCATGCCCTCAGGACAATTGCAGGTCTTTTGGCGATCAAGGGGAGCCGGTGTACAGGTGCGGGCTTACGAAAGTTAAGCCCGCACCGTTGAGCACAGGGATTTCGACTTGGAACTCATGGCCCGGGAAGGCATCTATACGGGCTACCCGGCGCACAAGCAGGATACACAGCTTGTGTTCATAAATCGCCGCCACCCTTCATACTCTACCTTGAGAATTTATGTGAAGGAGTGGCCCTGCTTGCCAAGCAAACCACGGCTAAGGCGATCCCATTCAGGCCTGTTGATAGTCATGTCGGTCATTATCCTTGCCGTGGGGCCTACAGTGAAACATCAGGCCCCTGCCATGCTTAGGGTTCATGAGACCGATGAGCCCTTGCTTCCGACAACCCCGCCTGTGATCAGACATGATGTGTATGACCTCAAGGTGCGCCTTTCACAGCTTGGGCTTTACGAAGGACCCCTGGACGAAGTGTATGACAGTGAAACCGTCAAGGCGGTAAAGGCATTCCAAGAAAGCTACTGGCTACATCCTACAGGCATAGTGGACCGAAGCACATGGAGAGCTCTGTCCGTCGGGGTGGTAAGGCCTGACTCTCCCGCTGCAAAACCACTGCCCGAAGGCGAAATCTACCTCGAGGTGGATACAGAGGTTGCTGAGCTCCGAGTATATGCAGGCGGAACTCTATGGAAGACCTACCCCGTAGCCGTGGGCAAATGGGCTACTTTGACCCCTGTGGGTGAATGGAAGATCGTGGACAAGGGATACGAATCGGGGGGAGCTTTCGGAACCAGGTGGATGGCCCTTGACGTTCCCTGGGGAGGGTATGGGATCCACGGGACCAATAGGCCATGGTCGATAGGCACTTATGCAAGCCTCGGATGTGTGCGGATGTTCAACGAAGATATTGAAGAACTGTACGAACTGGTCCCCATAGGAACCAGGGTTATCATCGTGGGATACAGGCCTCCACTTGACTTCGGCAAACCTTTCGTGCCCGGGACCATAGGACCTGAAGTCGTCAGGCTTCAGGAAGCCCTCCGGGAATTCGGATTTGACGCCGGGCCCACCGACGGAAGGTACGGCCCTCTCACCGAACAAGCCGTGCGGGAGGTCAGGGAAGTGTTCGGCTTGGGAAGGGAAGGATGGGCGTCACGGGACGTGTTTGTGTTGTTGCAAGTTGAGGGACAGTAGGGAGAAGAAGCATGAAAATACGGGCCGCTGCCGCTGTTGTGCTGATTGTCGCAATGCTCGGGTGCGGATGCCAAGAACATGCTCCCTTGCCATCCAAGACACCTTCAGACGACGTACGGATCCTTGTGTGGGATGCGAAAGAGCCTCACCTGCCCGGCGCGTCCCCCTATTCAGAACTCGCATGCCGAGTGGCAGAACATTACGCCCAACAGTTTGGGATCGCGGTAGAAGTCCAGTTCAAGACCAGGCAGGAAATGGAAAGCCTGCTCTTAGGTGAGTACCAGGGAGAAGTTCCTTCGGTTGTGTTTTCCACTGAGTGGCCTTTTGTAGGGGCAGGCGCACAGGATTTGACCGGCCTGGTGCCGACAGATGATTACCTGGAACCTGCCGCGTCCTTCTGGACATATGACGACAGGCTCATGGGAGTCCCATCTTACGTCCACTGGCTGTGTACCGCCAAGAGGGCTGGAACAGACAATTCTTCAGGAATGACCGGATACCTGTCCGGCTCGCCGGGGTTTCTGCATTCAGGATTGGACTACGGGAGCCTGGACTGGACGGGCGAGGACATATGCACCTACGCGGAATGGGTGAGACAGACTTACGGGCTTCGCTCACAAGCTGTGCTGGACCTGTGGAGACAGAACCGGATTGAGGCAATATTCCCGGTAACCCCCCATCTGTTCAAGTGGATGAAACTGTCTGAGAACGGGGGAGAAATCCATCTCCTGCCTATAGACAATCCCGAAGGCACACCCAGGTTTTACTTCTCGGTGCCCGGCTACGTGGTTATGGAAGCCGATGAAGAGATCCTGGAGTTCGCGGTTGGGTTGGCGCAAGTGCTTGCGGCGGCCAGGGGGAGGTGGGCCGCCAGGGCCATCGGATGTATACCGGCGCTTAGGTCCGACATACCCTTGTTTGATGTGGAGAGCGGGTTTACCCGAGAACAACGGGTACTGCTCATGACAGGCTTCTTCGATTCAGACGCCCGTATTAGCGACCGGACGGCCCACGGGCATAAAATCCGGATATGCCAAGCCGTCGTTGAGGTGATTGAGGAGTACCTGTCCGGGGAGGCAGATCGTGACCAGCTTGAGCAGGGCATTCACGCAGCTCTTAAGAGCCATACTATTCAAAGCACCGGTGAAGAGACCAAGTGACCAAGCACTGGAGGTAGATAGGTTGCCCGACCTTGCCGGTTTGAAGCTTGTAGTCTTCCGGTCTGTGGCGATGTTTTGGATTACCCTCATTGCCGTGCGGGCCATGGGAAAGAGATCCATAGCTCAACTTGCCCCTTTCGACCTGACTGTCATCATAATCATCGGTTCGGCGGCGGCGCTGCCTCTTGAGGACGAGAACATCAGTCTTTGGAACGGCATCATACCCATTCTGATCCTTTCTTTTCTCCAGTATCTGCTCAGTATCATAAACCTCCACTGGAGGGCCGCTGAAAAGGTGACCCAGGGAACATCAACCCCTTTGGTGGTAAACGGACAGATATTGCATGACAACCGCAAAATGGAAAGGGTGTCCCTGTCAGACCTCCACATAGTGCTCCGCCAAAAAGGGGTTGACCGGGTAGAAGACGTGGCCTTGGCTGTGCTCGAACCCACCGGCGAAGTGTCGGTGATACTCAAGGAAGAAACCCGGCCGCTAACCGTCAAAGACATTGATGCTTTCAAGCTTTCGCAGCTTGACGATATAATGGCGCTGTCAGCTCAACGTCTGAGAAAAAGGTATAATGAAATCAGCATACCGCCAAGAAAAAGAAGTTATCCCGGTTGGTTAAAGGCTGACTAGGCAAAGGGGAGAGGTGCCTGAAATGCGCTTTGACGGTGAATGGCTTGACAGAGCCGATTCCTTCGAGGGATACCTCACAAAAGCTGACATGAACGTGCCGACCATGAAGCAAAATTTCGAGGAGATCACCGTAAAGGAAGAAGACCACGTCTACTTCACCGGGCTGTGCTCCAAATTGCCGGCCGGTGCAATAAAGATCCTGGCCATTTCAGAGTCCTGGTGCGGAGACTGTGTGGAGAACCTGCCCATCGTCGCCAAACTGGCCTCTTTGTATCCATGCTTCCACCTACTGGTGTTTTCAAGGGATGACAATTTGGATATCATGGACAGGTACTTGACCTCCGGCAGGAGGACAATCCCGGTGTTTGTGTTCTTTGACGAGACAGGAACGGAAATCGGGCGTTTCGTAGAAAGACCTAAGGGCGCCTCGGAGTTCCTGAACCAGGAGATGTCCAAGTACGCCCATCTGCCTGAGGCAGAACGAAAACGGGCGTCTTACGGGGTCCGTACCCAATTGAGGAAGCTGTATAAGTCTCGGTTCAGGGAAGAAACCATAAGAGAGATCCGGAGGATTCTGGAAAACAGATATGAACCATAAGACCCTTGAACTGTTGGAATTTGAAAAGATCCAGGAAATGCTGGCTGTCCAGGCGGGCACGCCTATGGGGAAACACCTCGCAAGAAAGGCGTTGCCCGAAGATGTGCGATTGGCAAGAAAGCGTCAGGAAGCAGGGCGGGAGATAGCTGAAGCCATGCTGAAATCAGCTTTTCCGGCCATTCCTGAAGTCAGGGATGTGAGGACCAAAATAGCAGGTGCCATGCAAGGCAGCGTGCTCACATCCCAAGACCTCCGTGACGTGCTTAACCTGCTGGTTGCTTGCGACACCGTATCTGCCTGGATAGCGCGGCTCAATGAGGGCTTCGGTAAGCTTCACGAAATCAGGCGCAGCCTGCCCCAGGAGCCCCACCTCAGGGACAAGCTTGACGCCACAGTTGACGACCAAGGAGACATCAAAGACACCGCCAGTCCCCGGCTGCACTCCATAAGAAAGTCATACAGGGACTCCCAGGAAAAGCTTAGGAAGCGGGCGGAGGACATGACCCGCCGTGCAGGCATTGCCCAATACCTTCAGGAGCCTATAGTAACCATCCGCAACGGGAGGTACGTGCTACCCGTCAAACAGGAGTATGCCTCAAAGATACAAGGGATCGTCCACGACCAGTCGGCGTCGGGCCAGACCCTGTTCCTTGAGCCTTCTGAACTCGTTGAAATGGCGAACCAGGTGAAGCGCCTGGAGCTCTTGGAACGGAACGAAATAGAAAGGATTCTGACTGAGGTATCTGCGTGGGTAGGTGAGGTCGGGGAAAACCTCCTCCGCGGCATCGATGCTCTGGCCGAATTCGATCTGGGCGCAGCAAAGGCAAGGCTTGCCCACAAGTGGAACGGGTGTTTTCCCAACTTGACAGAGAGGTTTTCAGTGTCGCTGGTCAAGGCGTGGCATCCCCTTCTCAAGGGAAACCCGGTACCCCTGGATATCCACTTGGACGAGGCGGGCATAAGGACAGTTGTTGTGACCGGGCCAAACATGGGCGGCAAGACGGTGTCGCTGAAGACATGCGGGCTCCTGGTGGCCATGGCCCTGGCAGGGATGCCGTGCCCCTGCGACCCCAGGACCGAGATCGGCAATATCGAGGCAATCCTGTGCGATATAGGCGACGAGCAATCCATCGAAGAGAACCTGAGCACCTTTTCAGCCCATATCACAAACATAAAGAACATACTGGCGCATTCGGGAAGGGGCAAGCTGGTACTCATCGACGAGCTTGGGGCGGGCACTGATCCCAGGGAAGGAGCCGCCCTGGCCCAAGCAATTCTGGAGAAGATACACAACTCAGGCGCCTTATGCGTGGTCACCAGCCACTACGGGGAGCTCAAGATAATGGCACAGCAAACTGAGGGTATGGCCAACGCAAGCATGGAGTGGGACAGTGTGAAAATGGTGCCTACCTTCAGGCTTGTTGTGGGAAGGCCGGGCAGGTCCCATGCTTTTCTGGTAGCCAGGAGGCTGGGCCTGGACGAAGACGTGCTGTCCCGCGCCAGGGACCTTATACCCCAGGACGTGGTCAAGCTGGAAGATGTCATCGCCGACATGGAAGCCAATGCCCAGCGAGCCCGGGAAGAAGCGGATAAGGCAGCAATGGAAAGGGCCCTTTATGAGAGCTTGCGCACCGAGTATGAGGACAGATTGAGGAGCCTGGAGTCACAAAGGAAGAAGGTCATAGGGGATGCCAGGCGGGAAGCACAATCGATCATAGCCAGGGCCAGGGTTGAACTTGAAAAAGCCTTGAAGGACATCAAAGAAAGCCGGCGTCGGAGCCCGGGAGATATCCACACGGCGGCCTCTGAAATCCGCGCCAGGCTTTCGAAAACACGTGATGAGCTGTCCGAGGGGACCCAGGAAGCCCCCAAGGGGGAGCCCCTTAGCTTCCAAGACCTGGCAGCGGGGATGCAGGTCCTGGTGCAAGGGTTCTCCGAAACCGGTACCGTATTGGAAGCATCCAGCCCGGAGAATGTGGTGGTGCAAATCGGTAGCCTAAAGCTTAGGACCCAAGCAAGCCGCTTGGCCAGAGCCGGGACAGAAGCCCCGGCGCGCGGTAGGCCTGATTCGCCCGCCCAAATCCATGGGGCTGGGCCAGGCAAAGCCATGGAAATATCGGCTGAGGTAGACTTGCGCGGTATGACCAGGGAAGAGGCGATCTTGGCTCTCGACAAGTATATCGACGATGCTGTGCTTGCCTCGTTGCCTCAAATCACCATTATCCACGGCAAAGGCACCGGCGCCCTGCGCAAAGCCGTGGAAGAGTATCTCGCGTCAATGGGCAAATATGTCGCCGGCTACCGCTCCGGTGAGCTTTCCGAAGGCGGCACCGGTGTGACCATCGTAAAGCTCAAGACTTAAGTTCCTGCCTGGATACCCCTGCTATCCCTGGCCGGGAGGATCTCCGGGAGCCTCCGGGAGTTCCTCATCAGACTCATGCCCTGGGCTATTGCCGGGCCAGGGTATGTCTCCCGGGAGAAGTTCCATCCAGTCACCGGGCTGGGCGTCTTCGGGATGATAATCGCAGATGGACGTGGGCGTCTTACCCTTAATCCCAAGCTCAGTTATTATGTCTTCCTCGGGGCAGTGGGGACCGGGTAACAGCCCTGACTTCTTGCACACCTGAATTTCGACTATGGTGTCGGGCCTGGTGAAATCCTCGACAGGCATGTCTGCGGTGGCGGCTTTCATCATGGCGTTCCAGATCCTCGCGGGATAGCTGCCACCGGTGATCCTCCACTGGGCCATGGTCTTCTGCTGATCGTAGCCCATCCACACCACACCCACGGTGCTTGGGGTGTACCCGGCAAAACACGCGTCTTTCCAGTCGCTTGTGGTGCCTGTCTTGCCTGCGGCGGGCCTGCCGAAGTAGGCAGCTTGGCCGGTTCCCCCGGTCACGGTAAGCACATCCTGGAGCATGCTGGTCATAAGGTACGCTGCTTCTTCAGATATGACGATCTGCCTGTTTACGCTGTGCTCCTCCAGGATATTGCCGTTTCTGTCTTCGACTTTGAGTATGGCCAAAGGCTCCACCTGGATCCCGCGGTTGGCAATGGTACCAAAAGCCACTGCCATGTCCAGAGGGGTGACCCCGTAAGTGAGCCCACCAAGGGCAAGGGATCTGGTGAGGTCAGAACGGCCTCCTGAGTCGGGCGTCTTCACAAGGGTGGTTATTCCGAGCCTTTCAGCCATTTCAAGGCTGGCCTTGAGGCCCACCATATCCTGGACCTTGCACGCCACCACGTTCAGGGATTCTATGACCCCTCTTCTCATTGTGACGAGCCCTTGGAAGGTACCGCTGTAGTTTCTGGGCGAGAATTCCTCGCCTGTGGTGGGATCTACCCAGGTCACAGGTGAGTCATCGATTACGGTGTATGGTCCGAGCCCCATTTCCAGGGCCGGTATATACACGGACAAGGGCTTGAAAGCCGAACCAGGCTGGCGTTTTGCATCGGTGGCGCGGTTCCACCCGAGCATGCCTTCGTGCTTTCTTCCACCCACCAGAGCCAGCAGGTGCCCCGTCCTCACGTCCATGACCACCGCTGCCGCCTCAATGTTGTCTTCATCGGCTTTATAAGGGAAGACGGGATCAAGCACCTCTCTTATGGCGCTTTCCGCTGCTCTCTGGGCTGACGGGCTGTAGGTTGTGTGGACACGCAAGCCTCCCCCGTACACCAGGTCCGCAGGATAGCGGGCAAGCAGCTGCTGGAGCACATAATCCAGGAAATAGCCGCCTTCTGTCACCACCATGGGTTCGTGATCGATGATGTTCAGGGGTTTGCTCTTATAAAGCTCGGCCTCGTCCGGGGTGATAAACCCGTATTCAGCCATTTGGCTGAGCACCGTATTCCTACGCTTGACGCCTTGCTCCAGGTTGGACTTGTCTCCGTAATATGAAGGTGCCCTTATGGTTCCGGCCAGAAAGGCCGCTTCATCTACTGTAAGTTCAGAAGCGGGTTTGGCGAAATACGCCCTGGCGGCTGCTTCAACCCCGTGGGCTCCGCGGCCGAAGTGCACCTGGTTCATGTACATCTCCAGGATTTCCTTTTTGGTGTACTTGCGCTCCATGAGCACCGCAACTATGACATCCTGGACTTTCCGCTTGAGGGTCCTGTCGTGCTCAAGGAAGGCGATCTTGGCGAGCTGCTGGGTGATGGTACTGCCACCTTGCAGGGTCGAGTCGTCCTTTATGTTCTGGTACAAGGCCCTCATGATCGCCTTCAGATCGAATCCGGGATGGCTGTAGAACCTGTGGTCTTCTGCAGCAAGCACGGCATCGATCAGGTGTTGGGGCATATCGCTGATGGAGATGGGAATCCTGTATTCACTCGCGCGAAGTTCGGTCCATATGTCCCCGTTCCGGTCGTAAATTATCGATATTTCGCTGGCCTTGGGCTCAAGGTTTGCCAGGGCGGGAAGATCCCGTATCGCCGACACTACAACCGCAGCCGCAAAACCTGCTCCCACACGCAATACCGCCAGAAACAGATATATCAGGACATCCAATATCCTTATGCCCTTTCTGGGTCTCCGTCTTCTTTTCGCCATAACTCACTACCTCCAGGGGTTGCCTTACGGCTTACCTGCTTCGTTTGCTCCATAGTTATTACGTCAATTGCCGGCGCATGTTACTCCCATGTTACCAGACGAAAGAAGGAGTGATAAGGTGTCAACATTATACAATTTTCAGCAATTGCCTTCTTGAGGTCCGAAGACAATGGTATAATCAGACGAAAAGTCAAGGAAGGTGGGTGCTTTGATTGCACGATGCGGTCAACCACCAAGTTGAGCTGCTTAGCCAAAGAGCTGCCATGCTCGTCACACAGGAAGAACTCAAGGCCAAGATAAAGCGTTCCCTGGAAACCCGGCAGCCTCTCAAGGTAAAACTAGGAGTAGACCCCAGCGCCCCTGACATCCACCTCGGGCACGTGGTGGTCATGAGAAAACTCAGGGAGTTTCAGGAGCTAGGCCATGACATATATTTCGTCATCGGTGATTTCACAGGGATGATCGGGGACCCCAGCGGCAGGTCAAGGACCAGGCGGCAACTGTCCAGGGAAGAGGTTGAAGCCAACGCCCGTACATATCATGAACAGGCAACTCTCATCCTCGACCCTGACA
>JAAZEL010000088.1 GCA_012512325.1 Candidatus Fermentithermobacillaceae bacterium
GAAGTTAAGCCCTCCAGCGCCGATGGTACTAGGCTGGGGACGGCCTGGGAGAGTAGGACACTGCCGGAATCTACCTTAAGCCCCACCCAAAAGTGGGGCTTTTAACCTTACTAAGAGTTGCTTTACTGAGAGTTCTTTCGTTCCTGCTGCAATCAGTAGAGGGATACAACGTCTGTGGTTATTGATATTCGTAGATAACGCGCTTCATCTGGCGCAGTGCCTGGCAGGACAAAGCTAACTTTGTTCCAACGACCTGGGCTCAACGTGTCTAGCATCTGGAATGTTTGGTCCCGCAAGGAACCTCCCCAGTCCAACCACGCATCAACATCGGCTTCTTGGGGGATGGCCTTGCCCCATGTTATGGTGGCCGTGAATCCGTTGAAAGTCACATTGAGCGGATTGCCGATATTCAGTGTGACACGCTGGCCGTCAAGATAGGGTTCTACGCTATCTACGCTGATGAGAAAAAACCCGTTGTTATGGTCCAAGCGTCCGTACCCTTTGTCCGCTGTATCGAGAACAACGCTGTTCCCATCGGTAACATCCAAACTGAGTCTTGAGACAATCTGCTCTAAGTCGGCCACCCGTGCCTCCAATCCTTCAATTTGCGCTATAAGTTCTTCATTCTGGTTGGTGGAGCATGAACTCAAGAAAGCCATTGCCAGCCCCAAGAACGCCAATGCGGCTATAGCCCGTTTCATGAAGGCATCCCTCCCGGCGCATACTTCGATGCGAAACACAGAGGTTCCTGTTCTTGGTTGCTAGCCCTCGAACCGTGTAGCAGAGGCTGACATGCCTGGGGATATGTGGAAAAAACTGTGGATAAGTAAGAAATTGGTATTATCTAAGTTTTGACATCTTGTTCCCCGGCCCTCGCCTGCGTGCCCCTTGTGCATTTGCGCGCACCTGCGTCTTGAGGTACATACCGGTACCGCGCCCTTTGTCTGCCAAGCCATGCAGCTTTTGCTGCTATAAACGGCCCGCACTGTATGCTATCATGAAAGCTGCTTTTACCTGGTGCTTTGCACCTGAATCTGTAAAGGAGATGGAATAATGGCTAAGCGCATAGTCAAAGCTGTGATTGCAGTATGTATGTTGACGACCGTATTAGGAGCTGGAGCAGCCGCTGCTCCGGCAGGCGACGCGGCTGGGTACAACCAGGGGCTAGCTTGGCAGGTACCTTGGTATATCAGGTGGCAGCCCTTTCCCGTGTGGCCTGGCTGGGGTGGGAACTTCTACCCGCGTACCGGCCTCGGTTACCATCTGACCTATTCGCCGAACGCCAACGAGCTCATACTTTATGTCTACAATCCTACTAACAGGGCGATTACAGTATCCCAGCCCAGCGCTTTCATGGTTGATTTTGTGCTGTGGCAGGACGGCCAGCTGGTGTGGAGGGCAAGTGCCGGTAAGACATATGCCCAAACTGTTACCACCGAAACCTTCAAGCCCGGAGAAGGCAAGGTCTACAAAGAGTCCTTGCCCTACCTTCCGGCAGGCACCTACTTCGCGCAAGCATACTACCTGCCCGAAAGCAAGTGGACCCCGGCAGCATCGTCGTATATCTGGGTCCAGGGCCGCGATCCCCTGGAGTATACCGTGGAATACCTGGCCCCCACATGGTCAAACCCTTATCCCAGGCTTAAGGTGACCGTTAAGAACGTGTCCGGAAAGGATATTACCCTGCCTTACCAGCATATGTACCAGGTGTTGGTAAAGAAGGCCGGCGCCAAGGACTACCTGCCTAACGTGGGGATGAGCCAGTCAGTGGGCACCATTGAAAAGGGTGCAACGAGGTACGTGTTTGTCAACCTGAGAGGCCTGGCTCCCGGGACTTATCAGGTGGATGTACGTTCCAACGTCGGCCACCCTGGTCGGTACTCGGTGGTTGCCCAGGCTTGGTTCCGGGTGTGGTAAGCCGGAGCCGGTAGGTCACAGAGAGCTGAAGGAAACCCTGGTTCCCTGCGGCACCGGGTGGCTGCAGGGCTTCCGGGCGGCTTGACTGAATCCCCGGGACGGTAACGGGGCTTAAGCGCCTTGTCGTCCCGGGGTTTCATTGCACTTGCACCGAGCAGTACATAATTGATAATATGCCGAAGAGACCTTCGGTAGCCTGGTTGTTAGGAGGAGATGTCGTTGAAAGAGTTTGCCACGGAAAAGATCAGAAACGTTGCTTTCGTTTCTCACAGTGGTGCGGGCAAGACTACTGTTGGCGATGCCATGTTGTTCATTACCGGTGGCAACGACCGGTTTGGAAGAGTTGACGATGAAACATCAGTATTGGATCATGACCCGGAAGAAATCCGTCGTAAGACCACGATTTCCACGGGATTGGCCCCGGTTGAATGGAAGGATTGCAAGATAAACATCCTGGATACGCCAGGGTATTTCGACTTCGTGGGAGAGGTTCGCTCAGCCCTCAGGGTTGCTGACGGGGCTTTGGTTGTGGTTGATGCTACCGGTGGTGTCGAAGTAGGAACAGAGTTGGTATGGCAGTATACGTCTGAATACGAGGCTCCCCGGCTGCTTGCGGTGAACAAGCTGGACAGGGAAAACGCGGATTTTCAGGGCATAATCAACCAACTTCGCACTGCATTCGGGAATCGGGTGCTCCCCCTGTATCTGCCCATAGGCAAAGAGGCAAGCCTCAAGGGTGTTGTGGATATCATCAGGGAAGTAGCGCTTATCCCTTCTTCTGGCGGGAAAAAGATCACGGAAGAGAGCGTACCGGCAGAGCTGGCGGATGAGGTGTCCGCCTTGAAGGAAGAGCTGAAGGAAGCTGCATGTGATGGCGACGATGAATTGCTCGAGAAGTACCTCGACGAGGGAGATCTTACCGATGAGGAGATAGTAAGGGGCCTCAGGGCGGCCAGCCTTGCCCGGAAGGTGTATCTCACCATTCCCGTTGCGGCAGGTAAACTCATAGGCATACAACAGGTGCTGGATGCCATAGTGGCATACCTGCCGAGCCCTGCGGATGTTCCCGGGGTTAAGGGTGTTGCTCCTGATAGCCAAGAGGAAGTGGCACTGAAGGCAGATGTGTCTGGACCCTTTTCAGCACTGGTGTTCAAGACAACCGCAGACCCGTACGTGGGCAAACTCACGATATTCAGGGTTTATTCAGGCAAGCTTGCTTCCAACAGCAGCTGCTACAACTCTACAAGGAAGCGGGTTGAGAGGATAGGCCAGCTCTTTAGCATCAAGGGTAAGAACCAGGACCCCGTTCCCCATGTATCATGCGGTGATATCGGCGCCGTGGCTAAACTCCAGGAAACCCTCACAGGTGACACCCTGTGTACCCAGGAGAACCCGGTGGTGTTCCCGCCTATCAGTTTCCCTGCGCCTGTGTATTCCCTTGCGGTCAACCCTAAGACCAAGGGTGACGAGGAGAAGATTTCCGCAGGGCTGACCAGGCTCACCGAGGAGGATCCCACCATTACCGTGGAGCGCAATACCGAAACCGGTGAAACGATCCTGTCTGGGCTTGGGGAAGTCCACGTTGACGTGACTACAACCAAGCTCAAGAGGAAATTCGGGGTCGATGTGGATCTCAGCCTGCCCAGGATTGCGTACAGAGAAACCATCAAGGGCTCCGCCAAGGCTGAAGGCAGGCACAAGAAACAGACGGGCGGGCGCGGCCAGTACGGGCATGTATGGATTGAGTTTGAACATAACCCCGATCAGGAATTTGAATTTGTCGACAAGATCTTTGGCGGCGCCGTCCCGAGGCAGTACATCCCTGCGGTGGAGAAGGGCCTGAGGGAAGCAATGCAGGAGGGCGTGTTGGCCGGTTATCCGGTGGTTAACCTCAGGGCTACCTTGTATGATGGTTCGTTCCACACGGTCGACTCTTCAGAGATGGCGTTTAAAATAGCAGCGTCATTGGCCTTCAAGAAGGGCTGTTCTGAAGCCAGACCCGTTCTGCTGGAGCCTATTGTCAAGGTGGAGGTCACAGTTCCCGAACAGTATATGGGAGACATTATGGGAGACCTCAACAAGAAGCGCGGCAGGATTCTCGGTATGGAGTCCAAAGGCAACATCCAGGTGATCAAAGCCCTTGCGCCCCTTGCCGAAATGCAGAAGTATGCAATTGATCTGAGATCAATGACTCAGGGCCGGGGTCTTTTCACTATGGAGTTCGATCATTATGAAGAAGTGCCTGATCACATCGCAGCCCAAATCATTGAACAGGCCCAGAAGGAAAGAGCAAACAAGTAACGGTAGGTTGATGGATACTTGTGTGATATAGCCCCGGCGTGTATGCTGTTGTACACTCCGGGGCTGTGATTCTAACCAGACAAACTAAGGGGCTGTTTGAGGGCCGCGGAGCTATTGCCACGAGTTCTGGATCTGCACCCCTTTGAAATAGTAAGTCACTATGTCCTGAGCGGACTTGCCGCGTTGGGCCAAGAGCCACGCTCCCCATTGTGACATTCCCACGCCGTGTCCGAAGCCCCTGCCTTTCATGTACACAGTGTCGCCTTCCAGGCGGAGGGAGTCTATCAAGGTTGAACGCATCTTTTGTTCGCCTATGGCCAACCGGAACTGGGGTGCCGACACCTCCCTGCCGTTGATGCTGAGGGTTTCGGCCCTGCCCGAAGGGCCCCGTCGGCCTATGTTTATGGAAGTAAGTCCATCCAGCTCCACTCCGACCGCCCTGGCGGCTTGAATCACCTCTCCGGCTGAGAACCTGGCTGTCCATTGGTGGCTTGGTTCCGTCTGGACATCGGTTACCGGTTGGGCATAGGGGGCGCTTTCCTTTGTGAAGTTCAGCCCTTCGGATGCGCTGGCTGTTTTGCCTCCTGAGCTGGAATGGAACCACGCCCGGATAGGCTCTCCCCTGTAGGTGATAATCTTGCCCCTGGTGTTACTCACCGCTTGCCTTACCCTGTCGTTTACCCGGGATGCGTCATAAGCTTGGAATTCTTTAGGGTCGGTGCTGGCCTGGGCGTTACGGCCTTCCAAGGGGCCTTCCTGGAGTTTCTTCAGGGTAAAGGTCCTGGCCACTATGGCTTGAGCTTCCAGTGCGGCCAGGGGCCAGTTGGGGTCCATCTCGGCTGCCACCACGCCTTCCAGGTATGTCTCAAGGGGCATTGACTTGATTTCCCCAGTCTCGTGAAAACACACGGATATGGTGGGTTCTTCCGTGGGAATGTTGCCTTTGGGTTGCATCTGTTGTCCCCTTGAAGCCAGGAGTATAGCCGCTGCGGCCACGACCCCAAGAATCACCATGATCCTGTTGTCTCTGAGAATGTCAGCTGCGTCCCTGAATCTGAACGCCATAAGCACCCACCTCCGTGTATAGCATTCCAAATGGCGGTCGATGTAAAACGTCCCGGATACTTGAGTTTGAAATCTATGGCGTGCTAGCATCAAGTCAGAACTGCACCTTGGATATAAGCACCATAGATACAAGGAGGTCTGTACCGTGGTCTACGATGTAATCATCGCCGGAGGCGGCCCGGCCGGTTTGACTTCCGCCATATACACTGCAAGGGCAGGCCTGAGGGTGAAACTTGTGGATCCTGTGGGTACCGGCGGGAAAGCAGCTACTACCAGCTTGATTCAGAACTACCCGGGTTTTCCCCATGGCGTGTTAGGTCCTAAATTGATGGAGTTCATGAGCGAACAAGCTAGGGGTTTCGGAACCGAGATCGATTACGGCGAGGTAAGCGCCGTCAAACAAGCAAACAACCTGTTTTCAGTCGCCATAGATGGCAAAGAATACGAAGCCAGAAGCGTTATATGGGCTGCAGGCACGTGCTCAAGGTCCCTGGGAGTTCCCGGCGAAGCCGAGTTTTTCGGTCGCGGCGTAAGCTTTTGCGCAATATGCGACGGCCCCTTGTTCCGGGATAAGGTGGTAGCGGTTGTAGGCGGCGGCGACTCAGCGCTTACCGGAGCCCAGTTTCTCACCGGATATGCCAAGCAGGTCATCCTCATACATAGAAGGGACCAGTTCCGTGCAAGCCTTGCCAACGTAAACAGGGTGGTTGGACATCCGAAGGTTACCCTCAAACTCGATTGCACCGTGGAAGAGATGAAGGGAGACGAGCAGCTTGAGTCACTGGTCCTCAAGAACGTCAAAACCGGTAGCTTAGAACATATCGAAGTGGGCGGAGTTTTCCTATACGTAGGTGCCGTCCCCAATAGCGCCCCCTTGAAGGGATTGGCCCGGTTGACTCCCGCAGGCTTCGTGAAAACAGGGGAAGATATGTCTACCGATACCCAGGGCTTGTTTGCAGCAGGCGACGTCCGGGACAAACTGTTAAGGCAAGTGGCGACTGCGGTCGGTGACGGTGCGATAGCCGGGTGGTCCGCGGAAAAGTACATCATAGAGAACTTCAGGTAAACCGGGCGAGTCGAGCCAGAGCGTCCGCAGAGGGCGGATATTTGTAACAAAACTCCTTGTATTTTCGCGAGAATGGTATACTATATAAGCAATAGTCAATGATAGTCAACGTCAAGACCGAACCGTTGTGGATAAACCGTCAATGGATGCAGGAGTTGATTGTATGGCCAGGCTTACCGACCTTATCGAAGCACATATCTTGTCTCTTGTCGAAAAGGGCGGGGGAGTGGCTGAGGTACAAAGGGCTTATCTTGCCGAATACTTTAACTGCGTGCCTTCGCAGATCACCTATGTACTGAGTTCCCGCTTCCAGCCCGAACGGGGTTACGTCGTTGAATCCCAGCGGGGTGGCGGGGGGTACATCAGGGTGATAAGGATTGAGCTAACCGAGGGAATCCTGGACATCATAAAGAACGTCGGCAAGTCTTTGTCCCAGGAAGAAGCCCACGGATACCTCCTCAGGCTGCTCGATGAGGGAGTCATAGACTCAAGGTGCTTCAAGATGATGCAGGCCGCCCTGTCCAGGGAGACCCTGGATTTGGATGCGCCCCACAGGGAACGGTTGAGAGCCAGGATTTTCAAAGCGCTTCTGCGTGCGTGTGTCTCGGTAGCTGAGGATAAGGAGTGACCCATATGTTGTGTGAAGAGTGTGGCAAAGCCCAGGCGACGGTGCACATCGAGAGGATAATCAACGGCAGAAAGATGACCACGAATCTGTGCAGGGATTGCGCCCAGCGATCGGGGCTGATGACCTTGGGTGTGCTGTTCCAGCCTAGCTTCTCCATTAACAGCTTGATGTCAGCCTTTCTCGGTTCACAAATAGAGGCGCTACCTTCGACAGGCCCCGGTGCAGACGGGCCCAGGTGCCCTGTGTGCGGGATGAGCTACAGGGATTTCGCCCGGGCCGGGCGGCTGGGGTGCTCCAGGTGTTACGAGGTTTTCGAAGACAGGCTTGAACCGCTTCTCAGGAGGATTCACGGTTCCGATACCCACGTGGGGAAGGCGCCAGCCGGTACCGGAGAACGGGCACGGATACGCAGGCAGTTGGAAACCCTGAAGAGACAGCTGTCTAAGGTGGTGGCTGAAGAAGCCTACGAAGAAGCTGCGGAACTTAGGGACAAGATTAAGGAGTTCGAGGCGAAGTTGAGGGGGAATCCGGCGTGACACGCAGGCATGCTGACGCGTTACAAGCCATACTGAGGAATTCGTCTTCCCCATGGATGGACGGGAGCGGGGAACTTGGATCCGTGGTGATCTCCTCCAGGGTGAGGCTTGCACGTAACTTGGAGGATGTTCCTTTTCCCCACTTGCTTTCGGAAAATGATGCAAGTTCGGTCCTGAAGAAGGTGCTTCAGGCGGCAGACAGTATTGGCGACAAAGGCTTCGGGGGTCCGGTCATCCAGGTGAGCCTGAACGAGCTCTCTCCCCTGGATTGCCAGGTCCTCGTCGAAAAGCATTTGATAAGCCCTCAGCATGCCGAGGGTAAAGCGGGCAAAGGCCTCTTGCTGAGACGCGATGAAGCTGCGGCAATCATGGTCAATGAGGAAGACCACCTGCGGGTTCAGGTACTCCGCTCCGGTTTGGAACTGGAGGAAGCGTGGGTGCTGGCAAGCGGCATAGACGATCTGTTTGAACAAAACCTTGACTACGCTTACGATGAGCGGATAGGTTATCTCACATCCTGTCCCACAAACGTGGGTACGGGGATAAGGGCTTCAGTAATGGTTCACCTCCCCGCTCTCGCGGTGGCCAACGAGACGTCACGGGTGCTTACCGCAGTGAACAAAGTAGGACTTGTGGTGAGGGGGCTCTATGGCGAAGGCACAGAAGGGCAGGGGAACGTGTTTCAGATATCCAACCAGATTACCCTTGGGCAAACTGAGAAAGAGATAATTGAAAACCTGTCCTTGGTTGTAAGGCAAGTGGTTACCGAAGAGATCAAAGTACGTGAAATGCTGTTTAAGAACCACCGTATTGAGGTTGAGGACCGGGTTTTCAGGGCTCTGGGCATACTCTCTAACGCGCGGAAGCTCACTTCAGACGAGGCGATCAAATTGTGGTCAGACCTGAGGCTGGGAGTTGAGCTTGGCATGGTTCCAGGTCTTGAGATTAAGGATGTCAATGAAATACTTGTGCTGTCACGGCCCAATTTCGTCCAGAAGTATTTCGGGGCTGCGCTAACAGCCAACGAGAGAGATGTCCGGAGGGCGGAACTAGTCAGAAAGCACCTTGCTTCAAGAGGTGTATAGACAGGAAGGAGGAAGCAAAATGGACCGTAGACATAGATATACTGAACGGGCGATGAGGGTGCTTACCTGGGCCCAGGAAGAAGCCAAGAGCCGCGGTGCTCAAACCATGTCCAGTGAACATATATTGCTTGGGCTTCTAAGAGAGAGGGGCAGCGTTGCCCTGTTAGTGCTCGAAAGCTTGGGCATCCAGCCTGAACAGGTGAAGGAAGAGATAGACAAATCAACTGAGACCAAGCCGGCTGTGCCTTCCATTGATGCGGTTACCAGATCAGCCAGAAGGGTATTGCAGCTGATGCCGGAAGAAGCCAGCAGCTTGGGCCATTCCTATATAGGAACCGAACACATTCTGTTGGCTCTGCTCCGTGAAGAAGAAGGGCTTGCACCTCAGGTGCTTACGGGTCTGGGGGCGGACTACGACAAAGTGCGGGAGGAAATAGTGAAACGCGTAGGCGGGGCCCCCCAGGATCAGCGTCAAGACAGGCGGGCCAGACCGGGCCGGAAGAAAACCCCCACCCTCGACACTTACGGGCGGGATCTCACGGAACTGGCTGAACAAGGTAAACTCGATCCGGTCATCGGCAGGGACAAGGAGATAGAGCGAGTAATCCAGATACTTTCAAGAAGGACCAAGAACAACCCTGTGCTAATCGGGGAACCAGGGGTAGGTAAGACTGCAATTGTGGAAGGCCTTGCCCAGAGCATAAAGGCAGGCACCGTTCCTGAGATGCTCAGAGGCAAGCGGGTTATAACCCTGGACTTGGCTGCCTTGGTTGCAGGAACCAAGTACCGAGGCGAGTTTGAGGAGCGCCTCAAGAAAGTGCTTGAAGAGATAAAGACTTCAGGTGACGTAATCCCGTTTATAGATGAAATGCACAACATTATCGGCGCAGGCGCCGCCGAAGGAGCCATCGATGCTTCCAGCATCCTCAAGCCCATGTTGGCCAGGGGAGAGCTTCAGTGCATCGGTGCCACCACCCTTGACGAGTACAGGAAGCATGTGGAGAAAGATGCGGCCCTTGAAAGAAGGTTCCAGCCGGTACTGGTATCTGAGCCGACTGTTGAAGAAGCTCTCGAGATTCTCAAGGGGATAAAGGACCGGTACGAAGCCCATCACGGGGTGCAGTATACCGATGAAGCCCTGGAAGCGGCCGTAAACCTGTCAGCCAGGTATGTTGCCGACAGATTCCTGCCTGACAAGGCGATTGACCTAATAGACGAAGCAGGGTCCAGGGTGCGCATGAAGGCTTTGGAAGCGCCCAAAGACTTGCGGGAACTTGAGATCAAACTGGAAAAGCTCGTCGCCGAAAAGGAAGAAGCCGTCGCTTCCCAGGAATTTGAGAAGGCGGCTGAGCTCAGGGACGAAGGGCAGAGACTGCAAAAGCTGCTCGAGGAAAAACGGAAAGCCTGGAAGACCACTGATATACCTGAAAAGACCACGGTCACGGCTGATGACATTGCAGCCATCGTGGCGGATTGGACCGGCATTCCCGTAAGGAGGCTGGCTGAAGCCGAGGCCGAGAGACTGCTGAAGCTTGAAGAGGAACTGCACAAGCGAGTGATTGGCCAACATGACGCCGTTGAAGCGGTAGCCAGGGCGGTCCGCCGTTCAAGGGCGGGGCTCAAGGATCCCAAACGGCCGATAGGTTCGTTCATCTTCCTCGGGCCTACCGGAGTGGGTAAGACCGAATTGGCGCGGGCCCTTGCCGAAGCGCTGTTTGACGATGAAGATGCAATGATAAGGTTGGATATGTCCGAATACCAGGAAAGGCACACTGTGTCCAGATTGGTGGGTGCGCCTCCCGGTTATATAGGTTACGACGAAGGCGGCCAGCTTACCGAGGCGGTCCGCAGGCGCCCGTATTCGGTGGTGCTGTTGGACGAGATCGAAAAGGCGCATCCAGATGTGTTCAACGTGCTGTTGCAGGTGCTTGAGGACGGAAGGCTTACCGAAGCTCAGGGACGCACCGTGGACTTCAGGAACACGGTGATTATCATGACCTCTAACGCCGGGGCCGAAGCCATCCACGGCAGGGCGGTCCTGGGATTCACCGTTGACCGGGACACCGAACGCGCCTATGAGGATATGAAGTCCCGCGTAATGGATGCTGTCAAGAGGGTTTTCAGGCCTGAGTTCATCAACAGGGTGGACGAAATCATAGTGTTCCATGCCCTAACAAGTGAGCATCTGAAAGAGATAGTAAACCTCCAGCTGAGGGATGTCGAGAAGCGGCTGCAAGACTCGGCAGGGTTGTCCTTGGAGGTTACCGAGGAAGCTAAGCACAAGCTCATTCAAGAGGGTACCGATCCTGATTACGGTGCCAGGCCACTCAGAAGGACCATCCAGCGCCTGGTAGAAGATCCCCTGTCGGATATGGTCTTAAGGGGCGAACTCAGGAATGCCACCAAGGTAAAGGTGGGCCTGGGAGAAGATGGGACACTGGTGTTTATCCCGTCTCCATCTTCAGACGCAGCTGCAGCTGAAAGCGCGGCCGAGTAGTCTGTGAAGATTCCGAAGTAGCAGAGGAAAACAGGAGCGCGGCATAGAATTCCCGTTCCGAAAGGTAGGGAGGATTCTATGCCGCCTTCTGCTTCTAATGGCAGGTTTGTGTGCTCCGTATGCGGGTATCAATCGTTGCGATGGTATGGACGCTGTCCGGAATGCGGGCAGTGGAATACCCTCGAGGAACAAGCCCCGGTGGGCAGATCAGGGACGCCCGGGAAGGCAGGTTTCCCGGAGTCACCTGTGGTCCTGTCCGCAGTAGCTCCTGAGGAAGTGAACAGATTTTCCAGCGGATTGCCGGAGCTGGACCGGGTGCTAGGCGGTGGTTTTGTACCGGGGTCCTTGCTGCTCTTGGGGGGCGAGCCCGGAATAGGCAAGTCCACCTTACTCCTGTCCGTCGCGGATAATGTTGCCTCCTCAGTTGGACGGTCCTTGTACATATCCGGGGAAGAATCCCTCGGACAAGTCAAGCTCCGGGCAGATAGGCTCAGCATCGGTTCCGAGCAACTGTATTTTGCATCTGAAAGGGACATAGACTCCATCCTCCAAATGAGCCGTGAACTTGAACCGGGGTTTCTGGTCGTGGATTCGATTCAGACATGTGAAGATCGGTCCATCGATTCCCTCCCAGGAAGTCCTGCTCAGATAAGGGCTTGTGCGATCAAGCTCCAGGAGTATGCCAAACTTGAAAACGTCACGGCGATCCTCGTAGGGCACACAGTGAAAACAGGCGATATTGCCGGCCCCAGGCTGCTTGAGCATTTGGTTGACACGGTGTTGTACTTCGAAGGGGAACTGAGCCATCTTTATCGCATTATCAGGGCAAGGAAGAACCGTTTTGGAGCCACTGATGAGGTGGCGGTTTTCGGGATGGGTGACAGCGGGCTCAGGGAGATACGTAACCCGTCGGAGTTTTTCCTTTCTGAGAGGCTTGAAAACCGTTCAGGATGTTGCGTGGCGGCGTGTGTCCAGGGCAACAGGCCGGTCCTTGTGGAAGTTCAGTCCCTGGTGACTCCCTGCCAGTATGGAAGCCCCAGGCGGATTGCGGGCGAAACCGACGGGCAGAAATTGCTGCTGATAGCCGCGGCAATGTCCAAATATCTGGTTCAAGGCCTCGAGAAAACGGATGTATTTGTAAAGATCGCCGGCGGAGCCAGGATCAACGAGCCGGGGATAGACCTCGCTTGTGGCATTGCCATGGTCTCCAGCTATTACGATGTGCCGGTTAGGCATGATGTTGTCTGTTTCGGGGAGATAGGGCTTTCAGGAGAAGTACGGATGGTTCCGAGAATGGAAGACAGGGTAAGAGAAGCTTTACGTCTTGGGTTCAACAGGGTGCTTGTACCACGTGGGTTCGCAGGAAACAGGGACTATCCCGGAATAATAGGCGTCTCGACTGTAGAAGAGGGAGTTCGAAACGCCTTGGTTAGAGATAAAGCCTAATGACATAAGGTTACGAGAAGTTGAAAATGCCCAGGCAGGTTACACGCTCTTTCTCTTTCTGCAATATTTCGCTCAGGTTGAGACCAAGCACATTGCATAAAGCCGCCAAGTAAAAAAGGGTCCTTCCGATCTCGTCTTCGAGAATTTCGGCGCAATACTCGCAAAGCTCTCCTTCCACATGGTTTCTCATGTAATCCCTGACTGATGCCAATGAACCGATATCAGGGGGGATTGATTGCTTGGTGGCATCGATCCGGATACAACCGCACGAGGTGACCGCTTTTGCTACTGCCCGGTTAACCCGGCTGCTGGACTCACCGAGTTTGCTCAACACATCCAGGATACTTCTGTGCCGGATTAGGTATTCGTTGACAGCTTCCTGAAATCTGTCGCAGAGCGGGTCATTCACGATTCTCACCTCTTACAAGGTCTAAAAGGAAGTGCCTTGGTGGACGTGGCGGGATTTGAACCCGCGACCTTTCGGATGCGAACCGAACGCTCTCCCACTGAGCCACACGCCCACCCATTCAATAAGCATGCAAAACAATTTTACTTTAAGCCACATTCAAGAGTCAAGAAAAGGCACGTTAAGCGAGGATCTCTTCAATAATGCTGATAGCTTCGTCTCTGTCCCAGTCACTGGCGAGGATAAGCTCTGAAAGAAGGATCTCTTTGGCGCTTTCCAGCATCTTCCGTTCCCCTGTGGACAGCCCCTTTTCTTTGTTTCTGGCTGACAGGTTTCTCACTACGCTTGCCACTTGGAATATATCACCGCTCTTAATCTTTTCCAGATTGTTGCGGTAGCGTCTGTTCCAGTTGCTTGACATGGGCGTGGAGGCCTGTCTCAAGACCGCCAGAACCTCATCGACTTGCGACGGTTTAATGACGTCTCTGAGTCCGATTTCCTCTGTGTTATCGACGGGGATCATGACCTTCATGTCACTGATGGGAAGCTGCAGTACATAATACTTGTGAGTCTTACCGAGGATCTCCCTTTGTTCGATTCCTTCTATGGTACCAGCACCGTGCATCGGATAGACCACTCGGTCTCCAACTCTAAACATCGCAATACCTCCCAAAACACCTTACGCA
This sequence comes from Candidatus Fermentithermobacillaceae bacterium, assembly GCA_012512325.1. GTDB lineage: Bacteria > Bacillota > Sulfobacillia > Fermentithermobacillales > Fermentithermobacillaceae > DTU015. The sequence goes on from JAAZEL010000088.1 coordinate 13,634, forward strand.
AGAATTATACCAGTAACTGGGGTGTAGGTCAACCGGAGGGCCGGGTCCTGCTACCGGCCAGTGATATTGTCACCCTGTA
>JAAZEL010000089.1 GCA_012512325.1 Candidatus Fermentithermobacillaceae bacterium
CGCCTGAGTCCAGGGCCGCCCTGTACTCAAGCCCGGTGCCTACCAGAGGGGCTTCGGTCCGTATCAGGGGCACCGCCTGGCGCTGCATGTTAGAACCCATAAGGGCCCGGCTGGCGTCGTCATGCTCGAGGAAGGGGATCAGCGATGTAGCCACTGAGAACACCTGTTTAGGTGAAACGTCCATGTAGTCTACCTGTTCAGGAGGCACCTCAAGTACCTCCTGTCTGTACCTGCACATGACACGCTCGTCCAAGAAACGTCCCTCTTCATCGATGGCCGCGTTGGCCTGGGCGATCACGCAGTCGTCTTCTTCGTCTGCGGTTAGATACTCGATTTCATTGGTAACCCGCTTTTCGGCCTTATTGACCTTCCTGTAAGGAGTCTCAATGAAACCCAGTCGGTTCACGCGGGCGTAACACGAAAGGGAGTTGGTAAGCCCTATGTTGGGCCCCTCTGGGGTTTCAATGGGGCACATCCTGCCGTAGTGGGAATGGTGGACGTCCCGCACCTCGAAGCCTGCCCTTTCACGGGTAAGTCCCCCGGGACCAAGGGCTGAAAGCCGCCTCTTAGCCGTAAGCTCCGTAAGAGGGTTGGTCTGCTCCATGAACTGGGACAGCTGGCTTGACCCGAAAAACTCCCTGATGGCGCCGACTACAGGCCGCACGTTGATGAGGGCTTGAGGAGTGATGATATCAATATCCTGGATGGTCATGCGTTCCCTGACCACCCGCTCCATCCGCGCCAGGCCCACTCGGAACTGGTTCTGCAGAAGCTCCCCTACACACCTGACCCGCCTGTTGCCCAGGTGGTCGATATCGTCTATGGTACCTACTCCCTTTGTAAGCCCCAGGAAGTAGTTGATAGCGGCAATGATGTCATCCCGTGTAAGACACCGGGCCTGGGACCAGGATTCCTCATCGTTGTCATGGGCGCCGTTGCCCACCACACGCACTACTTGTCCGCCCACAGTAGCTACGTCTATCTCATTGATTCCCGAAGCTCCTATTGCTTGAGCCAATTCCCTGTCTATCCGCTCTCCGGCTCTAACCAGAAGCTCGCCTGTCTCGGGGTGGATCACATCGAACACAGCCGTGGCATTCACGATTCTACGGCGCAAGGCAAACTTCTTGTTGATCCGGTAACGCCCGACAGTGGCCAGGTCATAGCGCCGGGATTCAAAGAACAGGTTCTCAAAAAGGTTTCTGGCGCTTTCAACCGTGGGAGGTTCCCCCGGCCTCAGGCGCCTATAGATCTCCACGAGAGCTTCGTCCCTGGACTTGGTGGTGTCTTTGTCCAAGGCGTTTTTCAACACGACGCTCTCGCCCATTTTCTCCAAGATTTGAGTATCGGTCTCGAGCCCTACAGCCCGCAACATCACGGTCAGAGGCAATTTCCGGGTACGGTCTATCCGCACCCAGGCTATGTCGTTAGCGTCAGTCTCCATTTCAAACCACGTACCCCTGCTGGGTATCAACGTGGCCGAATAGCGACGTTTGCCGTTAGGATCCGTTTCATATGAATAATATACACCCGGAGAACGAACAAGCTGGCTTACTATGACCCGCTCGGCGCCGTTGATGACAAAGGTGCCTGCATCAGTCATGAGGGGAAAATCGCCCATGAAGACCTCTTGTTCTTTGACTTCGCCTGTGGTCTGATTGATGAGCCTTACCTTCACCTTCAAGGGCGCTGAATAAGTGACGTCCCTCTCCTTGCATTCTTCTACCGTATGCTTAGGCTCCCCTAAACTGTAGTCAATAAACTCCAGGACCAAATTCTCAGTAAAGTCTTTGATAGGTGAAATGTCTCTGAATACCTCACGCAGCCCTTCTTTGATGAACCAATCGTAGGATTCTTTTTGTACTGCTATCAGGTTGGGAATTTCAAGGACTTCGCGAATGCGGCCGTAGTTTAGCCGCTCACGCTTGCCTACCTAGATGGGATAGGCCATGCATTTCACTCCTTAGGGGGTAAATCTCCGCCTACGCCCAGGAGAAGGAATCCCATGAAAGCATTACTTAGAGATCTTACCCAGAATTCCGTAAACTAATTCCTGGATGGCGGGCCGATATACAAATGCAATTAACAATACTATCACGCCTGTCAACGGTTGTCAACAAACGCGATAGCATCAAACTTGCGTGGATCCAGCCTGCAAGACAAATATGTGGTTTGGCTTACAGCAGGTTCATCTTACTCAGAACCTTGTATATAGATTCCCTCTCTCCTTCGCCGGGCGGACATAGGGGCAACCTCAAACCGCCGACCCGAATCCCGGTCATTTCAAGGGCAGTCTTTACCGGCACCGGGTTGGTCACACAGAACAAGGCCTTGAACAGCCGGAACAGCTTGTAATGAACCGCCCGCGCTTCTTGAATCTTGCCCTCGGCATACAAGTTTATCATATTTTTCATGTCCCGGCCTACCAGATGCGCCGCGACCGATACCACCCCGGAACCGCCCAAAGCCAAGATGGGCAGAGTGAGGCTGTCATCCCCTGAATAGACGTAGAACCCTTCGCCGCAGCTTTCCAGGATGGCCGAGACCTGATCCAAGATGCCCGACGCTTCCTTGATGGCCACTACGTTTTCCAGCTCTGCAAGGCGCAGAACCGTATCGGGCAATAGGTTTACCGAGGTCCTGGATGGGACGTTGTACAACATAATCGGCAGCGACACGGCCTCTGAGATAGCTCTGAAATGGCGGTACAAGCCTTCCTGGCTCGGTTTGTTGTAATAGGGGGTAACGGCCAGGATGCCGTCTGCTCCCGCCTTCTCAACCAGTTTGGCCAGTTCAACACTGTTTGCGGTGTTGTAAGAACTTGCGCCCGCCCAAACCATTACCGAAGGATCCAAGCCCTCCCTGACTTCAGATACAAGCCTCACCTTCTCTTCGTTGCTTAACGTGGGCGATTCACCTGTGGTCCCGGAGATCAAGACACCGTCTACACCTTGGGCAACAAGATGCCTTGCCAGACTGACAGCCGCTTGGTAATCCACCTCCAAGCGGGCGTCAAAAGGGGTTACCATGGCTACAATCAAGTTTCCGTAAGGTGATGGTTTCATCGGGCTACCCTCCCCAATCATGTGCCGGTTATCATGTGTCTTTCACAATCATAGGCCGAAAGCGTCATGTAGGGCATTGACTGCCCTGTGGAGATGTTCCTCCTCTATCAAGCAGGATATGGTAATGTTTGAATCTGAACTCCCCAAAATCCTGATGTTTGCCCGGGCCAGTGCAGTAGCTACATTATTCATAACCCCTGCCCTGCCATGTATACCGTGTCCGATGACGGTCACTTTAGCCGTGCCCGTCTGAACCCGGGCACTGTCCCGGAGATCCCCCAGCCGCGAAACGGCTTCTCCGGCCATGTCTTCAGCTACTGCAAATGATAACCTATCGGGAAACACATTGATCACATCCAGGCAAATATCAGCCAGGGACTGCAAAATACACGTGAGCTGTTGCATTAGGCCGGCAGGACAAAGGTTTACCGTCACCTGGGCTCTTCCGGGCACGTAGGTAATGCCCGTGACAGGATTGTCATTGCGCAACAACAGCCACGGCGTCTCTCTGTCTTCACCGCTCCCGATTATCGTCTCTTTGCTGTCAGCTTCCAAGGAGCGCACTCTTATAGGCACCTGAGCCCTGCTTGCTATGTGAACCGCCCTGGGATGGATCACTTTGGCACCTTCCATTGCCAGATGGATCACTTCGTCATAGGTAACAAAAGGTATTGTCTTGGCGCTTCTGACCATTTTGGGGTCAGCGGTCATGATCCCTTCCACATCGGTGTAGATTTCCACACATCTTGCCAGAAGAGCACTGCCTAACGCAGCGGCAGTGGTATCGCTGCCCCCTCGCCCCAAGGTGGTTATATCCCCTGATTGCGCCATTCCTTGAAACCCCGCGACCACCACAACCTTGCCTTCATCCAGGTGTCTCTTGGCGTGGGTCGAATTAACGGCAATTATGCCTGCATCACCAAAATTGGTGTCTGTAATAATGCCGGCCTGGCCTCCGCTGAGAGCCAGTGCCGGGATATTTCTGGTCTTGAGTTCCTGGACCATCAGCACCGCCGAGATGATCTCGCCGCAAGAAAGGAGCAGGTCTAATTCCCTGGGGGCTATCTCGGGAGAAATACCCTTGGCCAGGGCGATCAGGGTGTCTGTAGCGTAAGGCTCCCCCTTACGCCCCATGGCGGACACCACTGCCAACACCCTGAAGCCTTTGTCTAGAGCTTCTTGTATCCTGTCACAGGCAAGCTGCCGCTTTTCCCTGGAGTCCAGGCATGTGCCGCCGAACTTCTGGACGAGTATGGATTCCCCAGCAGATCCCGTGTGGGGCGTGGGCGCATTCATCCTTCTCCCCTCACCAAGGCCCTTAGGATATTGCATACATTTGTGGCTGCACCCCGCTTCAGATTGTCGGCCACCACCCAATACACTACACCGTGGTCTGAACTCAGGTCACGCCTCAGCCTGCCCACGTAGACTTCATCTGTGTCCTGGCACATCAGAGGTGTAGGGTACAAGCTGCCGGCAGGATCATCCAGCACCCTCACTCCCGGAAACCGGGCCAGCTTTCGGCGGATTGCGTCTACACAAGGCTTCTCCCTGGTTTCCACCAGGCAAGCTTCGGAATGGCCTATGAAGACGGGCACCCTGACACAAGTGCATGATATGGGGAGATCGGGGATATCCAGTAGTTTCCTGGTCTCGTTCACCATTTTCATCTCTTCCCGTGTATACCCATTGTCATGGAAGCCGTCTATCTGAGGTATCAGATTGAAGGCAATGGGATGAGGAAACACCGAAGCTTCATCGTGGCCTGAGCTGCCTGTGGTGATGTAGTCGAACGAAGTCCTCTCAAGCTCATTCATGGCCATGTAGCCGGCGCCGGACACTGACTGATATGTGGTTACGTGAACACGGGACAACCCGAATTCTTCGTGGATAGGGTAAAGAGTCATAACAAGCTGGATTGTGGAGCAGTTAGGGCCGCAAATGAGGCCTTTGTGGGCGAATACCTTGTCGCCGTTAACCTCGGGCACTACCAGGGGCACCCCGGGTTCCATCCTGAAAGCGGAGGAAGTGTCTACAATGACAGGGCCGCCCATTACCGCATGTACCAGATAAGCCGACGTCTCGGCAGGGGTACATAGCAGCACGATATCGGCTTTCCTGAGCAACTTCAAGTCAGTGGGGACGATCCTCAGGGTTTGGCCCCTGTATTCCACCTGCTTTCCCACAGACCGGGAGTGTCCTGTAAGGTAGAGTTTCACGCCGGGAATGGGGTCTTGGTCAAGGATACCCACAACCCGCCTGCCCACCAGCCCACCGGCGCCTACAACCACCAACTTAACCATTTCCGCTTACCCCCAAGCACCTCTGGATTCGATCCAGTATATGCCGGGTAAGCCGGCATGGTTAGGTGGCGAGAACGTAGGACATTCGTAAGAGATCCGGCGCTCATGGTGTAAGTCGGCATGGTTCGGACAAAAGCAAGATGCAGGCAGTCCAGGGCTGCCTGCATCCTGATGAACGCTTACTCATGGAAGCTACTGATGGGCTTACTTGAGTTCTACTGTAGCGCCCGCCTTTTCCAGGAGTTCCTTAGCTTTTTCAGCTTCTTCCTTGGACACCTTCTCCTTCACAGCCTTAGGAGCGCTTTCAACAAGCTCTTTTGCTTCCTTGAGGCCAAGGCCTGTAAGTTCCCTTACCGCCTTGATAACTGCTACCCTGCTGGAGCCGGCACCGGTGATCACCACGTCAAACTCGGTCTGTTCTTCCTCTGCAGGTGCAGCAGCTGCCTGGGGCGCTGCCACTGCTACGGGAGCAGCCGCAACGGCCTGGGCCGAAACTCCGAATTCCTCTTCGAACTTCTTCACCAATTCGGCAAGTTCGAGCACTGTCATGCCTTTTACCAATTCCAGTACCTGTTCTATCTTAGACACTTCAACGAACCTCCTTAAATAGGTTAGATTTCTCCTTTTTCCTTCTTAGCCCTCAATCCGTCAAGCGCCCTGGCGAATCCGGCCAAAGTAGCACCCAACACGGTAGCCAAACTTGAGATCGGGGCCTTCATGGCAACCGCCGTCTGCGTTAACAAGGTCTCCCTTGACGGCAGCGTAGCCAAGAACACTATCTTGTCAGCAGTCATTCTTTGGCCTTCCAAAACCCCGCCCTTGATTTTGAACACAGGGATTTCAAGGGAGAAGTCACGCAGCACTTTGGCGGGAGCCACAGGATCCGTCGTGCTTAAAGCCATGGCGGTGGGCCCTTTGAATATATCGTCCAAGCCTTCCCAATTGAGTTCTTGGACGGCCCTTAGCGCCAGGGAATTCTTGATTACACGGTACGTTACGTCATTTTCCCTGCACTGCCGGCGCAGCTTGGTGTCATCTGCAACAGACACGCCTCTGAAGTCTGCGAAGATGACGCTCTTGGCATTGGACATTTCCTCTTTCAGAAAGTCCTTGATTCTCGCCTTCTGCCGCCTCTGCCTTGATTCCAAACATATCCCTCCTTTGTTGCAACAGTCCGTTCAACCCAAAAAGGGCCCCGCACGAAGCGTAGGCCCTTGATATCTCAATACCGGAGTATCAAGCATCTAAGAGGCTAAACCTCGGCGGGCAGCCTTTCCCGTCCGGAAAGGCTATTATGTCTTGCGACACCTGCTGTCTACGGTTTATCTGTTCAATTGTCTGCTTAAGGTACAACGATCCAGGCCCTATTGCCTGGTTACCTTGCTCACGTCGATGGGGATACCCGGTCCCATGGTCGAGCTTAGTGTGACACTTCTAATGTACTGGCCTTTGGCCCCCGGCGGCCTCGCCCTCACAATCGCTTCCACAAAAGCGTAGAAGTTTTCGAGAAGCTTGTCGGTGCCAAAAGATACCTTGCCTATCCTGCCATGGATAATGCCTGCCCTGTCAGTCCTGAAGTCAACCTTACCTTGCTTAATCTCCCTCACGGCCGTCTTTACATCCATGGTCACAGTCCCGGTCCTAGGGTTCGGCATAAGCCCCCTTGGTCCGAGAATGCGGCCAAGTCGGCCCACCAAACCCATCATGTCGGGCGCGGCAACCGCACTGTCAAAATCAAGCCAGCCACCTTGGATTTTCTCCACCAGATCTTCCGCACCTACATAATCGGCTCCGGCCTCTCGGGCTTCGTTAGCCTTTTCGCCCTTGGCGAAGACCAAAACCCTGACCTGTTTTCCGGTGCCATGGGGCAGTGTAACGGAGCCTCTTACCATCTGGTCAGCATGCCTGGGGTTGACGCCAAGCCGCATGGCTATATCCACGGTTTCATCGAACTTGGCATATGAAAGCTTGGGGATAAGGTCCAAGGCTTCCCGGGGCTCGCAGTACTTGCCCTCTTCCACCAGTTTGGCTGATTCAGAATACCTCTTGCCTCTCTTGGGCATTTCTCATAACCTCCTTGTGGTGTGCGGATACAATCCTCCCACAAAATCGGGCCGGTAATTGTACCGGCAAACATCCGGCTTGCGCCGGAAATGCGATTACTCTACCTTGATTCCCATACTCCTGGCAGTACCTTCAATCAGGCGCATGGCGCTCTCGATCGAAGCTGCGCTAAGGTCTTTCATCTTGAGTTCAGCTATTTCCCTCACTTGCTCCTTGGTGACCTTCCCGACAATGTTGCGGTTGGGCTCACCTGAAGCAGTCTCTATGCCGGCTGCTTTCTTCAAGAGCACAGATGCGGGAGGGGTTTTTACCACAAAGCTGAAAGACCTGTCTTCGTAAATTGTGACCACTACAGGTACGATAGTACCCACTTGGTTGGAAGTCCTGTCGTTGAACTGCTTTGTGAACAACTGCAGGTTCACCTGATGGGGTGCCAATGCAGGCCCGACAGGCGGAGCGGGAGTCGCCCTTCCCCCTTCGATCTGCAGTTTCACTACTGCTCTGACCTTCTTAGCCATACTCTTTCCCTCACACTTCCTCTACCTGATTGAAATCCAGTTCCACCGGAGTCTCGCGGCCAAATATCGAAATCAAAATCCGGAGTTTGCCCCTGTCGGCCATAACATCCTGGACCATGCCCATCATGCCCTGGAACGGACCTGACTTGACCCTGACGCTCTGTCCGGGTTTGAACTTGACCCTGACCCTGGGTGCTCCTTCGCCGCTAATCCGCATGAAAATGGTTTCCACTTCGTGTTCGTCAAGGGGAATAGGTTTTGAACCGGGTCCCACAAAGCCGGTTACCCCTGGAGTATTCCTGACCACGTACCACGAATCATCGGACATGATCATGTTGACCATGACATACCCGGGGAATACCTTGCGCTTGACAACTCGCTTCTTCCCGTCCTTATATTCAATTTCCTCTTCCTCGGGTACGAGAATCTTGAATATCTTATCTGACATATTCATGTTGTCAATGCGCTTTTCCAGGTTGGTCTTAACCTGGTTCTCGTAACCTGAGTAGGTATGGACTACATACCATTGGCCCTTTTCTTCCGTCATGCTCATTAAATAAGGACCCCCTCACATCCTCCGGGACGGGTCCAGCCTCTCTCCCCTATCTTTTCGTCAGAAAACCTACCACAAGTGTCAAAAGTGCATCGGTACCCCATAGGATAACGCCAATTCCCACCATAGCCGCCAATACTGCCATGGTGTATACCCGCAGTTGGGCTGCAGAAGGCCATATTACCTTCTTGATCTCACCGCGGACTTCTCCCAGGAACTTGACAATCCGCAAAAAAAACCGCCGTATCCCCTGCAAAATCTTCATCGTTCTCACCTGGTATAAGAATTTATGGCAGGCCCGGAGGGATTCGAACCCCCATCACCCGGTTTTGGAGACCGGTGCTCTACCGTTAGAGCTACGGGCCTGCGTAAATATTCTGCTTATCTCGTCTC
>JAAZEL010000090.1 GCA_012512325.1 Candidatus Fermentithermobacillaceae bacterium
GATCTCGTCGCCTCCTCCCCTGCCGATGATGATCTCGCCCTGCTCTTCAAGCCGGCGTATCAAGGCAACGATGCGCTGCTGGGCTTCCTCTACGTCCCGCAATCTTACGGGCCCCAGGTAGTCTATGCTTTCCTTCAAGGTCTCCACGGCGCGGGACGACATGTTTCGGCAGAACTTGTTCATCACGTCCTCCGACGCGTTCTTAAGAGCAAGGGGCAGGTCTCTGGACAAGTCAACGTCACGCAACAACCTCTGCATTGACCTGTCGTCGAGGTAGATGATGTCTTCAAACAAGAACATCCTGCGCTTGATTTCTTCAGCCAGTTCCGGAGCTTCCATTTCCAAGGCTCCCAGGATTGTCCTTTCGGTCTGACGGTCAACGTTATTGAGGATGTCCACAATGGTGCCAACTCCGCCGGCCTGGGTATAATCCTGGCCGACCAAGGAAAGCACTTTGCGCTCCAGGATGCGCTCAATCTCCTTGACTACATCGGGGCTTGTCCTGTCCATCAATGATATCCGCCTGGCTACTTCCGCCTGGAGATCCGGTTCCAAGGATGCCAAAATCGAAGCCGCCTGAGAAGACGTCAAGTAGCTCAGTACCAGGGCTATCGTTTGGGGTGACTCGCCTTCAAGGAAGTTCAGTATCTGAGCCCCATCGGACTTCCTGACCGTATCAAACGGTTTTACCTGCAAAGATGAGGTAAGCCTCTTCAGCACCGTTTGGGCTTGCTCAGGGCCAAGTGCCTTTTCCAGGAGTCTCTTGGCATATTCAATGCCACCTTCTTCAAGGTACTCCTGGGCAATGCACATCTCGTTGAACTCTTCAAGTACCCTATCCTTAACCTCCTGCTCAACCTTGCGTCTTGATGCTATCTCCAGAGTAAGCACGTCAATGTCTTCTTCCCGGAGATGCCTCATGACTTGCGCTGAAAGATCCGGCCCCAGGGTAATAAGCAGTATTGCCGCCTTTTCCCTGCCTGACAAGTTCCCGATGTAGGCGCTCATTATCTCTCATCCTCCAAGAGCCATGACTTAATCAGGGTGGCAACCAGTTGTGGGTTTGTACGGGCCAGTCTCTCCACATTCTCCCGGCTCCTTTGCCTGGCCAACAGTTCAGGAGAAATGGCGGGAGCGGTTTCCAGGGCAACAGAGGGTTCTTGTTCCAGGAGCTCCGCCATCTGCGCTTCCCGCCTGCGTCTTGCGATAATCAAGATCACGGTCCCTACAACTAGGGCGGCTGCCACCGCTATGGCGTATATGTAGATCCGCGGCAAACCTTCGGCAGGGGCGGGTTCTTCATCGAAGAGCTGGGCCAGGCTGGTATCAAACACCATCCCTGTAACCGAGATCTGATCTTGCCTTGAAGGATCCAACCCCAAGGCTGCGGTAACGGTCTCGGCTATCATTTCCCTTTCCTCTTCGTTCAGGTTCTTGTTCACCACAACCGCAACTGAGAGCTGCTTAATGGTTCCGGGGACTATCAGGGTCTCTGTAACCCTTTCGTTGACCTCGTAGTTCCGGAGCACCTCTGTGCGCTGGTATTGGAATTCACCTTGTCCCACAAATGAGTAAGACGGCACATCCAGGGCTCCTGCCTGCCCGCCGGGCGGGGCACCGGTACCCTGGTACATCTCGCTGGTTTCTTGGGTGCTCCTGAGTATTCCCGGAGGTTCGGATTCATACGTTCTGTCGGTTATCTTGACCTTGTCGGTGTTCAAGACGGCACGCACCTGGCACACTACATTCCCGGGACCCAACACGGGAGTAAGCAAACCGAGCAGCCTGTTTTCCAGTTCCCTTTCGGTGGCAAAGGTAAGTTCAAGTACTGAACTCGTAGACAGATCGTCCTCACCTTCACCGTAAGGCAGGTCCTTTGACAGGAGCTTGCCCGACGCATCCACCACCGTGACGTTTTCGGGTGTCAGGCCTTCAACGGCCCGCGATACAAGGTTCATTATCCCCCGTACTGATTCGGAGCTGAGGTTATATCCCGGCCTGGTCTTTACCAGAACCGACGCAGTGGGTTGCTGTCTCTGAGACACGAAAACCGTCTCCTCAGGCAATGCAATGTGGACCCTTGCGTCTTCTATGCCCGACAATGCCGTAATGGTCCTGGTGAGTTCGCCTGACAGAGCCCTTACATATTGCACCCTGCGTTCGAAATCAGTTGACCAAATGCCCGTTGAACCCACGGCTTCAAACCCTACAACCCCGGACGACGGAAGCCCCATGGTCGCCAAGGAAAGCCTGACCCTGTGGACCCTGTCTGTGGGCACTCTTATAGTTCTCCCGCCGTCTGTGAGCTCATAAGGCACGCCTTGCTTCTCAAGTTCGCTGACTATGGCTCCTGCATCTGCCGGATCGAGGTTAGACCACAGGATTTCATAGGCAGGGCCTCTGGTCGAGTAAATCACCACTGCGACCAAGACTGCCAGGGCAACCGCGCCCCCAAGAATCACTACCCGTCGTTGGGTCTTGTTCAACCCGGACCAGGTCTGCTTTATCCCATTTGTAACGGACGTCACAAATTCTGGCATCGGTTGTCACACCCACCTTTGCGACCCGTGTTACAAGGGCATTCTCATTATTTCCTGGTACGCCTCTATGGCTTTGTTCCTTACGGCTATAACGAGGTCCAAAGTGAGGCTGGCTTTCTCGGCGGCAAGCACCGCGGTGTGCATATCACGGGCATTCCCAGTTACCAGGTCGATCTGAGAAGCCAAAAGCTCCTTGTCCAGGTTCTCAATCATGTTCAACGTACGCTTGAACAGATCGTTGAAGGAGACATCCGGATGTGATCTGACGCTACCGTTGTTTACTGCCGATCCGGTGGCCGGAATCGAAATAGGCCTGATTACCATATTGCTACCCCCCGATTAGCGAAACTTATGTATGCTACGCTCTTAGGCTCTGAACATGTCCAGGGCTTTCTGTATCATTGCCTTCGCGGCTTCCATGGCAGTCACGTTGGCTTCGTAAGATCTGGTGGCTGCCATCATGTCGACCATTTCTGTGACCACATTTACGTTGGGATAATAAACGTACCCCTCGCTGTCGGCATCGGGGTGCCCCGGAGAATAGACCCTGCGGAGAGGAGATGAATCCTCAATCACACCTGTTACCTTCACGCCCATAGGGTAGGATGGCACTTGTGCAACGGGCAGTTGCGCAAACAACACGTTCCTAAAGGGGAAGCGTTCTTGCGTCCTGGGCGCAAATACAGCAATCTTCCGGCGGTAAGGCTCACCCCTTTCAGTCCTGGTACTCTCGGCATTAGCCAGGTTAGAGGCTATGATGTCAAGCCGCAGCCTCTGAGCTGTAAGGCCCGATGCACTTGTCTCCATGGATGCGAATATTCTCACAGACTACCTCCTCCCTTCGGTGATGGCTCTTCTCAAGAGTGAGAACTCTGCGGTCAATTGGCGGGATACGGCCGTGTAGTAGTAAGCGTTGGCCGATACTTCCGCCATCTCTCTGTCGATGTCTACACTGTTCCCGTCCGGAGTGACGCTGGTGGTGTCCAGGCTGACCGCAATGGTGTCCCGATACTTTTCCCGCATGTGCAACGGGCTTGTGACTGTGAGCCTCAGACGCGGCCTGAGGGCGTCGTACAAGTAATCTTCGAAATTGACCCTGGCCGCCTTGTAGCCCGGCGTATCACTGTTGGCTATGTTGTTGGCCAAAACCTCATGTCTGAGCCATGCACCGGTAAGCGCCCTGTGCATCAAGCCGGTTATGCTCACACGGATCACCCCCTTAAGAAACCGAAAGCCTTCCGCGAAACCGGAAGGCCAGTACAATCGATAGCAAAAGAAGCAACCGCCCTTCGGTGGCCCGGCCATCATAGCGGAAAGCGGCGTCCCCGCCTTAGATCCGCGGCTTTGCGTCTCTGCCTTTCGACAGATTTGCCTTTATCGGTTTGCGGTAACCAGCATTTTCCTTATTTGGTTGTCCGATGTGTTCTTTTCGACACAAACGGACAGATTCCTTCTTTTCTTATCGAAATTCCACGAAACTATCTTAGTTTTTTCAGTTCATCCAGGAGTTTCAAGTTCAGGACCTTGATGTACGTCCCCTTCATGCCCAGGGATCTGGATTCAATCACCCCTGCTGACTCGAACTTACGCAAAGCATTGACTATGACGGAGCGGGTGATTCCGACCCGATCAGCCACCTTGGAAGCTACAAGACACCCTTCGGTGCCTCCAAGTTCCTCGAAAATGTCTTTCATGGCGTTGAGCTCGGAAAACGACAGGGTTCCCAGTGCGACCTGTACGGCGGCACGCTGACGGCTTTCTTCTTCCACTTTCTCCTGCTTGTACCTAATCATCTCCATGGCGGCCACAGTAGCTGCATGCTCAGCAAGGATAAGATCGGCAGTATCCAAGGGGCCCGATGTACGAGCCAACACAAGAGTCCCCAACCTGTCCCCGCCGCCCACCACCGGCACTATGGTGGTGACTTTACCCTTGTACGGGCAATCATGCTCCTCGAGGAACACGCACTTGTCAGTGTCATTCTGGATATTTGCAGCGGTATCCCTGTGCATGTACAGCCTTTCCGTATAGGAAACAGGGAACTCGCTTTGGTTCAGCACCTCTGCTTTCATCACCTGGCAGTCAAAATCGTCCAGAAGTGAATAGCCGAGGATTCGGCCGAGTTTGTCCAATATATAGACATTACATTCCAGAGAGTCTCTTAGCACCCTTGCGCTTGCATGAAAGTCCACCTCTGCTGCTCCGATCCTCAGTAGTTGGTTCATCTTGCGTGTCTTTTCCAGTAATGTCTGCATTTTCTACTCTCCCTTTCCTGTATCGGCTACAATATATACCTGGTCAGATCTGTATCGCTCACCAGGCCCTTCAATCTGTCTTGGACGTATTGCCTGTCAACAATCACTTCTCCCTGCACACCGTCAGGCGCCTCAAACAGCTCGTCTTCAAGGAGTTTTTCCATCACCGTATGAAGCCGCCTTGCACCGATGTTTTCGCTCAGCTGGTTCACTGTGAACGCCATCTTGGCAATCTCCCTTATGCCGTCGGGAGTGAACTCGAGACGGACCCCGTCTGTCTCCAGCAATGCCTTGTACTGCCGGGCCAGTGAGTTCTCGGGTTCCGTGAGAATCCTCACGAAATCCTCTTCTTCAAGGGCGTCCAACTCAACCCTGATGGGAAAACGTCCCTGCAATTCAGGAATCAGGTCCGAAGGCTTGGTCACATGAAACGCACCGGCACCTATGAACAATATGTGGTCCGTCCTTACAGGGCCATACTTGGTTATCACCGTGGTGCCTTCGACTATAGGCAACAGGTCCCTCTGAACTCCTTCCCGGGAAACATCAGGGCCCACCCCCGATTCTCTTCCGGCGATCTTATCCAGCTCGTCGAGGAACACTATGCCCTGTTTCTCGCACCGCCTTATCGCTTCTGCAACGATGGCATCCTGATCCACAAGCTTGGCCGCTTCTTCCTGTGCCAGGATTCTCCTGGCTTCCCCTACGGAAACCCTTCTCTTCCTGGTCCGCTTTGGCAGAAGCCCTCCGAAGATGTCTTGCATGTTGATCTCCATCTCCTGCATACCCACACCGTCGAAGAACTCAACCCTGGGCGCAGTGGTATCCTCAACCTCAATCTCAACTTCTTGGTCCTCCAGCTCCCCGTCCCTGAGCTGCTGACGGATCAGTTTCCTCTGGACACGGGCCTGACGGACCCTCTCATTGAAATCGTCATCTTCATCATACTCCTGTTCTTGCTGAGCGGGATTGAACAGCACCTCAAAGGGGTTGGGTACGGTTCTGCGCTTCCTGGGCATGGGGCACAGTATATCAACAAGCCGCTCTTCAGCCAGGGCCTCAGCCCGGTCCTGGACGTTCCGGAAGCTCTCTTTCCTGACCATGCTAACGGCGCTTTCAACAAGGTCACGTATGATGGAGTCCACATCGCGGCCCACATAGCCCACTTCAGTGAACTTGGAGGCTTCCACCTTTACGAAGGGCGCATTGACCAGCTTGGCCAGCCGCCTGCAAATCTCTGTTTTCCCCACTCCTGTAGGGCCTATCATAAGGATGTTCTTCGGAATAATGTCGTCTTGCAAGTCTCCTGAGACTCTCTGTCTCCTCAACCTGTTCCTGAGGGCCACGGCAACGGCGCGCTTGGCCTGGTTCTGCCCTACGATATACTTGTCTAGCTCTGCCACTATCTCCCGAGGAGTCAATTCTTCCATGCTCACACCATCCCCCATGGCTCAGGCAACAATGTCAGCCCAATTCCTCGACAACAATGTTGTCATTAGTGTATATGCATATAGATGCCGCTATCTTCAACGCTTCCCTTGCAATATCAGCTCCGTCCATGTCGGTGAACCTCATGAGAGCCTTGGCGGCCGCCATTGCGTATGCGCCGCCGGAACCTATGGCCAGTACCGGTTCGTCTGGTTCGATGACCTCACCTGTGCCGGAAACCAGCAGCAGATGTTGTTTGTCCATGCAGAGCAGCATTGCCTTTAGCTGTCTCAGCACCCTGTCGGTTCGCCATTCCTTGGCAAGGTTGACGGTGGCCCTAGGCAGATCGCCCCTTGTCTCTTCAAGATGGCCCTCAAGCTTGTCAAACAGGGTCAACGCATCTCCTACGGAACCTGCAAAACCGGCTATAACTGAATTCTTGTAAAGCTTTCTTACTTTCCTTGCACCAGATTTCAAGATGGTATGGTTTGTTTCCAGGGTAACCTGACCATCCCCGGCCATGGCCGCCTTTCCACGCGCCCTGACGGCCAGCACAGTTGTGCCAAGGATGAAAGGTTTGCTTTCAACTGTCATGTTTTCCGCCCCTTTCAAGACCCGCTCCACTCTCACCGGACAAGCTTTCCCTCTGGTTGGTTTGAGCCCTTGGATGGGCGTTCTTATACACTTGCCTCAACCGGTCAGGCATGACATGGGTGTATATCTGGGTTGTCTTGATGCTTGCATGGCCGAGCATCTCCTGGACGGAACGCAGGTCGGCACCGCCTGACAGCAGGTGGGTTGCAAAAGAATGCCTGAGAGTATGGGGTGAATGTCCCTGCGGGTCAATGCCTGCCTCCAAAATGTACTTGTGAAGGATCCGCCTGATGGACCTGGCAGACAATCGATTCCCAAACCTGTTGATGAAAAGCGGCTTTCTCAACACCGGGTACCCATGGGTTTCCTCTTGCGACTTTTTCTCTAGGGCCGGACGTCCCCTTTCCAGGTAGCGCCCAAGGGCCTCCAAGGCCACCGAACCAAGGGGTACGAATCTTTCCTTATCGCCCTTGCCGGTAACCTGCACAAACCCCAGAGAGTAGTCGATGTCGCCGATATTGAGTTTGGCTGCCTCGCCCACGCGCAAGCCTGAGCCGTACAAGAGTTCTACAATGGCCCTGTCACGCATTCCCATAGGGGTGCTTGTGTCAATCACCGATATGATGCGCGCAACCTGTTCCTTGGAAAACACTTTTGGCAAGTAGGTGTGGGCCTTCCTGGAAGACACCCCCTTGGCCGGGTTCTCATGGACAGCACCCCGGCGTACAAGGAAGCGGCAGAAACTCCTTACGGCGGACAGTTTCCGGGATACGGTAGCACCCTTATAGCCCTGCCTGCCCAAGTATGCGGCGAAACTCCGGATATGTTCGGGCTTAAGATCTGCCGAAGCCAAATCGTCAACCCGCTTGCCGCAGGCATTTTCGGCAAGGAAACGGAAAAACTGTTCAAGGTCTTGCGCGTAAGACTGAACAGTGTTGTGACTCTGAGTCTTGGATACTGCTATTTCTACGAGAAAATCTTCCTTCAGTTGAAGCAGGGAGTTTGCCATTTAACCGCCTTCCCAAAGAACAATCCTGCATAAGTTCACATTATCAGCTTATATTATCATTTCGACTTACGTGGCATCAACCGTTTTCGAAATATTCTTAGCTTTTTTCGGTATACTTGCAGTCAGGGTTTCCGCAACGGTATCCTTTGGATTTGCCTCCGGCCTCCACGAGGAAACACCCGCACACAGGGCATACCTTACCGGGTACCGGCCTTTTCCATGATACAAAATCGCACTCAGGATAGTTGATGCACCCGAAGAATACCCTTCCCTTTCTGGACCTGCGGACTACAATGTCGCCTTTGCATCTGGGGCACAAGGCACCTGTTCTTTCCACAAATGGTTTTGTGTTCTTGCATTCAGGATATCCAGAACAGGCGATAAACTTACCATACCGGCTGCGCTTTATGACCATGGGCCTGCCGCACTTGTCGCAATCCACCCCCGCAAGTTCATCTTGGAGTTTAACCCGCTCTATTTGCTCTTCGGCCTCTTCCAACTGCTTGCTAAAAGGCTTCCAGAACTCCTCTATAACCTCAACCCATCCGGATGCACCTTCTTCTATGGCATCCAATTGCTTTTCCATGTCTGCGGTAAATCCCACATCCACGATTGACGGGAAATGCTCCCTCAGGATTGAATCCACCAGCCGGCCGAGCTCAGTCGGAACCAAACGCCGTTTTTCCCGAAAAACGTATTCCCTCTCGGTCAAAGTGGCGATAATCGGGGCGTAAGTGGACGGCCTGCCTATCCCGTTTTGCTCCAGCGCCTTTACCAGGGACGCTTCTGTGTATCTCTGGGGAGGCTGGGTGAAATGCTGCTGAGGATCGATGTGCTTGAGCTCCAGCCTTTCATTTGGTGAAAGGGGGATTATCTCCCCTTCCGGTTCTTCCGTGGTGTCTGCGCCCTCTTCGTACAACCTGGTAAACCCCGGGAAGGTCAGCCGCGATCCGGTAGCCCGGAACACATGCCTGTTGGCTTCCATATCGCATGTCACCGTATCGTACACTGCAGAGGACATCTGGCTTGCGACGAATCTGGTCCAGATAAGCGTATACAGCTTATACTGGTCCTCAGTCAGGAAACCCTTGATTTCGTCAGGCAGACGCAATACCGCCGTGGGCCTTATGGCCTCATGGGCATCCTGTGCGCCCGGTGCGGATTTGGCGCTCCTGGCCCTGCCTATGTACTCTTTGCCGAAGGCACCCTGGATGTACTGCCTTGCTTCCTTAACAGCGACAGGCGAAACCCTCGTGGAATCGGTGCGCATGTAAGTTATCAGGCCTGCGTAACCGCCGTCCCCAAGTTCCACCCCTTCATAAAGGGTTTGGGCAACCCTCATGGTCTTGCTCACGGGAAATCCCAGCTTCCTTGATGCTTCCTGTTGTAGGGTGGAAGTGGTAAAGGGCAAGGGCGGGTTCTTCCGCCTCTCCTTGGGCTTTACCGAAACCACAATGAACTCCGCGTCCCTTATCTCTTGGAGAACCGCGTCAACTTCTGATCGGCTCTTGAGCTCCCACTTCTTCCCGCCAAGCCCGTAGTACTTGGCCTTTACCTGGCCTTTTTCCCCTTCCAGCAAGACTTCAATGGTCCAGTACTCCTCGGGTTTGAAGGACTCGATTTCTAGCTCTCTGTCAACGATGAGCCTGAGGGCCGCAGACTGAACCCTACCTGCAGATAGGCCGGGTCTTACCTTTTTCCACAAGAGGGGACTCAAGGTGTAACCCACCAGTCGGTCCAGGACTCGCCTTGCCTGTTGCGCATCTACCAGGCTCTGCTTGATGGGCCCGGGCTTCTTGAAGGCATCCTTCACTGCGTTCTCAGTGATTTCGTGGAACACTACCCTTTGGGCTTCCCGGGGATCTATGCCCAGCACATGGCACAGATGCCATGAGATTGCTTCCCCCTCTCTGTCGGGGTCGGTAGCCAAGTAAACACCTGATGCCTGGTTGGCAGCTTCCCTCAGCTCCTTGATTGCATTGCCTTTGCCCCTGATGGTGATATACTGGGGTTTGAACCCGTCCTCTATATCCACACCCAGCTTGCTCTTGGGAAGATCTCTTATATGTCCCATTGAAGCCTTCACATCGTATTTGGCTTTCATGAACCTCGAAATGGTCCTGGCCTTTGTCGGAGATTCGACTATAATCAAAGGGCGGTTTGACCGATTGCTCATAGTTAGGATTTCCCACCTTCTCAAGTGATAAGCTTCTGCCCGGCAGGCGTCAGCAAATACTTGCCACCTGCAAGTGATCTCACGTATCCTCTTACTTCAAGGGCCGAAAGCAATGACATTGTCCTGTATACCGGAATCTCGTTGAGCTCGTCGCAAATATCTTCGATATATTCACACCGCGCTAAACAGTTTAGCACAAGGGATTCCTCCAAAGACACACTCTGGATTGCCCCCGCTGTCTCCGGTTGCGGGACATACTCATTGTCTTGTCTGAGAAAGGATAGCACATCTTCAGCACAAGTGACCAGATATGCCCCCTCTTGGATCAGGCGGTTGGTTCCCTGGCTGGCGGCGGACTTGACGCTCCCGGGAACACACATCACAGGACGCCCCTGTCTGAGAGCCCAGTCAGCCGTGATGAGGGCTCCTGACTTAAGTCCCGCCTCTACCACTACCACCCCAAGAGACAGCCCTGAGATCAGCCTGTTTCTTTCCGGGAAGTGCCAAGGCTTGGGGCCCGTGCCCGGCAGGTACTCAGACACCAGCGCCCCAGCCTCGGGAATCTCCCTGTAAAGAGCCCAATTCGCCTTAGGATATACTTGATCCACCCCGTGGCCAAGGCATGCAATGGTCCTTCCCCGGGCATTCAGGGCTGCACTGTGCGCACAGGCATCGATGCCGTATGCCAGGCCTGACACGATTGTAACCCCTGCAGCGGCCAGGTCAGCCGCTATCTCCGCTGCAACGGCTTGCCCTACCACAGTGGGGTTTCTGGTACCTACTATAGCTACCGCAATCCTATCCCCCGGCGTTAAACAACCTTTCACGAAAAGCAGTTCGGGGCAATCCCGTACCTTCCTGAGGTTCTCCGGGTACTCAGGATCATCGAGGGTGACGATGTTGATCCCTTGTTCTTGGCATAATTCCAAGAGAGATTTGGCTTGCTCCACCGGATGGCCTTCATCCAGGCTCGGAAGGTTCCGGGAGGACCGGGTTGAAAGATAGTCAACCAGTCTGTGCAGTACATGAGTCAATAGGCGCAACACCTCCGGCCTATTTGCCACAAGTTGTGATCGACGGCAAGTTTTGCCAATCCATGTAAGAGATTAGCACATTTTGGCGGAAAAGGGAAGTCAATGGCATTCTGATTCCGATTCATAACGGCGTCAAAGGAAGGGAATCATTACAAAAGCAGGCTTAGCAGACACAGGACGGAGTGGTCATCCTTTGAGATTTCCCAGGCCCTGGACGAAATTGGCAAGTTTGTTGTCCCCCGAGCGGGGTCGTTCAGAACGGGACACCTTTTCCCTGGGCGAACGGCCGGCTAAGCGAGCCCGGCAGCCCCACAGGCAAAGCCGGGGCACGCCCTGGTCGAAGGAACTGGATCTTAACGTTAAGCGTCTCAAGGACATTTTCCATCTGCCTGATTCGTCAGACGTTGTGGTAAGGGAAGTGTGCTGCGCCAACCCGAACCTTCGGGTGGTCATAGCTTTCATAGAGGGGTTGGCCAGCTCCGACAAGGTTACCACGTCCGTCCTCCAACCTTTGATGCTCCTGTCCCCTATCCGCAAGGACACAGAGGATGATCCCGTGGCCCAGATCAAGGACGCGTTGCTGGCAAGCACCCAGGTGGAAGTAAAGGGCATAGTGGATGACTGCGTTGAGGCTATGGTCTCAGGGGATACTGTGGTGCTGATCCAGGGACAGGATCGGGCACTGGTGGTTGAGACCAAAGGCTGGGAGCACCGGACGGTTCAAGAAGCCGTAACCGAGAGGATCGTCAGGGGGCCGCAGCAAGGTTTCATTGAAGTGCTCAGAGCCAACACCGGCCTGCTGCGGTCAATGATCCGTTCGCCAGACCTGGTAGTGGAAAACATCGAAATCGGGCGTAGAACAAGGACCCAGTGTGCGCTCGTATACATGGCCGGGATAGTCAACGATAAGTTGGTGGCGGAAGTCCGGCGGAGGATCACGTCCATAGACATGGATGCAGTACTGACCAGCGGCAGCCTTGAGCAGCTCATTGAAACCAGCCACAGTCTGCTGCCCACCATAATCAGCACTGAAAGGCCTGATAAGGCAGCCCATTTTGTACTGGAAGGCGCCATTGCCATCCTGGTGGCGGGCGACCCGTTTGCCCTGGTGGCTCCGGTCACCTTTTCAGCCTTCCTCCACAGCCCGGAGGATTATTACGTGCGTTGGCCCTACGGCAGCGTCTTGAGGCTGATCCGAGTGATAGCCCTGCTCATTGCCGTACTTCTCCCCGGGACTTACATAGCGGTAACCAACTACCATCAAGAGATGATCCCTACAGTGCTGCTGTTTTCGATTGCCGCATCGCGGGAATTGGTGCCTATACCCCTGCCCTTGGAAGTCATGCTCATGTACTTCGGCTTTGAACTCATACGGGAAGCAGGAATAAGGATCCCTTCTCCCTTCGGGCCGACTATAGGTATCGTAGGGGCTCTCCTCATCGGCGAAGCGGCCGTATCAGCTTCCCTGGTTAGCCCCATAATGGTTATTATAATCGCCATAACCGGCGTGGCTTCTTTCACCATACCCAACCCGGAAGTGGGAATGCTGATACGGGTGGCTACAGCCTTGTTCATCGTGGTGGGGTCGCTCCTCGGGCTTTTCGGAATAGTAGCTACCATATATGTCGCGTTTTGCAGGATGGCTTCCCTGACCAGCCTGGGGGTTCCCTTCCTTGCGCCCACGGCTCCGAAGCAACGTGCGGATGCTGACGTGTTAGCCCTGGGGCCCACCTGGACAATAGAAACCAGGCCCCGGTTCCTGAGGCCCAAAGACGTGCGCAGACAGCCCGATATAGCAAGGAAATGGGACATAGAATCCCAGCAGGCACAGGAGGACGATTCACCATGAGCGCCGGCGGCGGGCAGGAAGTCAAAGCGGCTCAGTTTGATGTGGCAAAACTGGGTCACATTGATTCACACCAATTCACCGTAATCCTCGGCTTCCTCGTGGCCACCAAGGTGTTTCTGACCCTGCCGTCATACATTACCGCCAGGATAGGGACAGGTGCTTGGCTTACCATATTAGTCTCAGCCGCCCTTGCAGGCGTTGGGCTGTGGGGATGGGTGGCATGGTGCAAGGCCACAGGCAACCTGGGATTTGTGCCCTCTGTCCGGCTTACCCTGGGGAGAGTCCTTGGAGACCTGATTGCACTTGCACTCACGGTATATTTTGTGCTGGTGACTTCGTTTAGCGTACGGGTGTTTGCGGGCGGTGCTGTAATCGGCCTGTTGCCTGAATTCCCCATTGAAATACTCATAGCAATTGTAATCGCATCCGCCATGTACGCTGCATGGCTGGGACTGGAATCGGTGGCCAGGGCCGCTACCTTCTTCTATCCCCTGACCCTGCTTGCCATTGTAATTGTGGGCTTGGGGTCATACAGGCTCTTTGACATCCGCCACCTTCACCCGCTGTTTGGCATGGGCATACCCGTAATACTCAGAGAGTCCGTGGTCCAGCTGGGCATTTTCGGCGGGATTTCCGTGACGGCCATATTTAAGTCATACCTTAGAAATCCGGATGGCCTCCCGAAGGCGGCCTTTGCCGGCCTATCCGTAGCATCCCTGTTCATGGTCGCCTCCGTGGTGCTGGTGGCGGCAATCCTGCCGTATCCGGAAAACACCAGACACGTGATTTCACTGGGGGTGATCGCCCGAACGGTCTACCTCGGCCGTTTCCTCCAGAAAATCGAAGCCCTGTTCACGTTCACTTGGTTCTTCGCATCGGCGGTGCACGCCAGCACGTGTTACATGGTAACCTTTGTACTCCTAAGCCAGCTCATGAACACCCATACCTACAGGCCGCTGGTGCCGGGAGTGGGCCTGTTGACCTTCGGCATCGCAGCCCTGCCCGGCTCCATCCATGCCGCCGGCAGGCTGCTTTCAGGGGTTTACACCTACCTGGGCTCATTCAGCGTAGCCCTGGGCCCGGCACTGTACATCATTGCCACGACTCGGGGCACACAAGGGCAAGCCGCCCATGTGGCACAACTCCTGGGGAAGCTGCAACGACAAGCGGATTACTCTGAAGACCGACAAACCAACCCAGCTCACCCATCTACAGGAGAAGGCGCACAGTCTGGAATGCAAGGGGAGGAAACGAGATAAACCGGCTTGCCGTCGGCAAACAAAGGATTGCACTACTTGCGTGCCTGTTGGCTTTCCTGGGCGCCTGCATGTCCGGTTGTTACGGCAGGCACGAGCTTGAGGAACTGTCTTTCGTGACCATCCTGGGGGTTGACAAGGGCAGGGATAAGCATCTCCTGGCCACCGCTTCCATTGCCCTTCCCAGGAAGATGCTGGGTGGAAGCCCTTCAGAAGGGGGAGGAACCTCTACGTCCTTCATAATATCCGTCGAGTGTGAAGGCCTGCTGGACGGGCTTGCCCAAATGACCACAATGACGTCGAGAAGAGTCACCACTGCCCATACCCAGATAGTGATACTCGGCGAAGACTTAGCCCGGGACGACGCTGGTGTGATCCTGGACGTATTCTCCCGGAACTTGGAGTTCAGGCAAAACACCTTGGTCGCGGTGTGCAAAGGCAGCGCCTCTCAGTTCATCAGGAACTTCAGCGTACCCGAAGAATCGGAACCTTCGGATTACCTGGTCAAGCTGATACACAGCTGCAAGCTTGAGTTGGGCATCTGCCCGTTCACATCGATTTACGACTTCCTGATAGCTTACGGCACTGAGCAGACGGAACCGTGGACACCCTACCTGACCCTAGCTTCACCGGTGGAATCAGTTGCTGAAACGCCGGAAGGTGAGGGCAAATCCAACGGTTCAGACGGTTCAAGCCAAGGAGAAGGGCCGGAAGATGCGGGAGACCCTCCTGAAAGAATAATAGAGCTCGCCGGTTCCGCAGTCTTCAAGAAACACGGCGGCAAGATGAGGATGGTGGGAACCTTGGACACCAAGGAAACCATGGCCGTTAGCATTTTGATGGGCGATTTTTCAAGAGGCTTCATGGACATCATTATGCCCCGCACTCCTGAAAGAAGGGGAACCCTGGTATTCCAGCATTGCTCCGTCATCAGGAAAACCTCCATAGAAGACGACAGGGTAAGGGTAACCTTCAGGATCAGGGCCACGGCTTCCATGGAGGAGACTACGTCCAGAGAGATGCAGCTTTCTCCCGGTTACCACGCCGAGATAGTCGATGAAGCTCAGCGAACCCTGGAATCCCTCTTGCAGGGTGCGTTCATTAAGCTTACAGCCATGGAGTCGGACATATTAGGCCTTGGAAGGACAATCCACGGGCATTTCAGGACCTGGCCCGAGCTGAAACAGTTTGACTGGCCGTCCAAGTTCAAGTACACCGTGGCCGACTACGACCTCAAGCTGTTCGTGCTTACTTCAGGCTATGCAGACAGCCCCCCAACCCCTGAGTGACATCATCCTGATTCCCCCTCAAAGAGGAGTTGACCTGGCTGCGGCGAAATCAATAGTAGGAGGCATGGCAGAGGAGTGTAATCGTCGAAGTCACATACGGCTGAAGCCGCAAGGATCAACAAGTTGTACGAGTGGGAGGACCTAAGGCGGCCCAGGGCGCGGTACATAGCAGGCGTGGATGAAGCGGGCAGGGGGCCGGTGGCAGGCCCCTTGGTGGCAGCGGCGGTAATCCTGCCTGCCTACCCAAGAATCCCTGAGTTAAATGACAGCAAGAAGCTATCTCAAGAGGCGCGGGAACGCGTATTCCAGCGCATTCTCGAAACCGGAATCGCCGTGGGCGTGGGCATTCGTTCGGCCCGGTTTATCGATGAATTCGGGATTATGGCCGCTACCTTTTCAGCGATGAAGGCAGCCGTCCAAATGCTCGTATCCCAGGGCTACAAACCCGATCTGGTCGTGGTAGACGGCTACCCCGTCCCCGACCTGAGAGCGGACCAAGAAGCCCTGATAAAAGCCGATAACAAAGTCGCATCAGTGGCATGTGCCTCCGTTGTTGCCAAAGTGGTCCGGGACAGGATGATGGCTGAGTTTGACCGGGTGTACCCCGGCTACGGCTTTGCCGACCATAAGGGATATTGCACCAAGGACCATGTGGTACGGCTAAGACAGAAAGGGCCCTGCCCCATCCATAGGCGTTCCTTTGGGCCTGTCCGCAGCTTGGCGCCTGAAGACGAGCCCCTTAACATAAGGAGGAATGCCATGGGCTGAGGCTGCTATCCTCATTCAGGGGTGATAATATGCCGCAAGAGATGTACAGCGGTTTCTTCGCAGAGTTTTACGACATCCTTCATGCAGGATTGACAGACGTTGATTCATACTTGGAGTTTGCACGCAGGTTCGGCCCCGATATTCTGGAGTTGGGGTGTGGCACGGGCAGGATCTTGATCCCCTTAGCCAGGGCGGGTTTCCGGATTACCGGTATAGACTGCTCCGACCACATGATCGCCCGTTGTCAAGCTAAACTGAGTCTGGAAGATGAATCCGTAAGATCCAGGGTGAACATCGTAAGGCAAGACGTCACCGGGTTTGAGCTGGAAAACCGGTTCAACCTGATAATCGCCCCCTGTAACATGCTTAATCACTTCCCGGACCATAAGGTCCTCATCGCAATGCTGCGCTGCGTCAAACGCCACCTCAGACCCCAAGGGGTTTTCATCCTGGACAACAGCATACCTGACATCCCCTATATGGTTGACGTGAACCGGGTTGAAAGGATTGCTGTATTCGAGCATCCCCTGACAGGGACGAAACTCGTCCACAGGTTTACAGCCACATACGATTTCGTCAGCCAGCTGGAGCACACTGCCGTCCACCTTGAGGAGTACGATGACACAGACAAGTTGCTGAGGAAAGCGGCTTACTCGACTACAATGACTTACCATTTCCCCAGGGAACTACGGGCAATGCTTGAAGCGGCCGGATTGGAGGTATTTCACGAACAAGGATCTTTGCATGAGGATTGCCCCATTGGCCCGGGTTCAACGGAGATGGTGTTTTTCGCCAGGTAAGCCGCGTCACCGTGGCGTCTCCGCTGGACTGGGTCGCCCAAGGCATGTATAATTTTGGAGCAAATAACGGAGCAATATTGGCTCATGGCATGGATTTCCATGACCGGTGACTTGAACCCGACCCATTGGAGGTATGACCCGTGAGCGCGTCGGAAACCGGCAACGGTAACCGCTGGATATCCACGGAGCTGAGAGGCTTTGAGCGAAAGCGGTTAATCGCCTACATGGCGCTGGTGGCGGGGATAGGACTTGTGTTCGCAGTCCTGGAGGTTAGACACTATGACTTGCCTGACCCTTGCACCACCGCCTTTTTCACCATCCTTGGAATGATCAGCTTAAGCCGCCCGATAAAACTTGCAGCCAGACTCAACTTGCATGCAACTTGGCCGATTCTGATCGCCGCCCTTTATTGCTACGGCCTCCCCCTGGCCCTCCTCACAGGAGTACCCGGCATGCTTGCCCAAGCCGTTTTTCTCAGAAAACCATGGCTTACATCCATGTTTAACGCCGGGCAGATGGCCATAAGCTTGGGCCTGGCTGACCTGGCTTTTCAGCAGGTGAGATGCGTTACGCCTCATACCATAACCTGCAAAATAGTGGCCCTGGTATTGGCTATGGTCGTTTTCGACCTGTGCAACGTTACCCTGGTAAGCATTGCAGTGTCCAGGGAGCGGAAGCAAGAATGGCAAGAGTGCTTTTGGCAGATGGCCATTGCCAGGCGGCGCAGCCCTCTGCCGTTCATGTACCTCCTGTCCCTTACAGGCGCCCTGCTTTGCTCCTTTATCGGAAAGGGCGCGCTACTCATCAGTTTCGCCCATATGGTTGCAGTGTTTTACCTCATGCGCTTCCAACGGGAACTGGATATCAGGACTGAGGAATCCCGCACGGATCCCCTGACCAAGGCCAAGAACTACCGGTATCTTGAGGACTGGTTGCACAGCGAATTTCCGAAACTGGTGGCCGGCAAAACGCCGTGTTCTTTCGTGTTCATTGACCTGGACGGCCTGAAGACCGTTAATGACAAGTTCGGCCACGAGGCCGGGGATAAGGTGTTGATCGAGGTAACCAGGGCCTTGTTTTCCGTTACCAGGCCTGAAGATGTGACCATCCGGTACGGGGGGGACGAGTTCATCATAATCTGCCCCTCCCTGGACATCGAAGCTGCGGAAGCCCTTGGTCGACGCCTGATTGCCATCTGCAGCGCGCCGGTGTACTACGAAGGCTCATCTTTCAGCATAAGGTTGAGCGTGGGTGTATCTGCCTACCCTGACGATTCAGACGTAGGCAGGGACCTTATCCGGCTCGCCGACTGGGCCATGTACCATGCCAAAAGAGAAGGCGGCAACCGGGTGTGTAAAGCCGGCGACCTTTAGTGAGCTGTCCTTCCCAAAGCTACCGGCTGGGAAGGCCGTCAAAACTCGATAATCCCTTTGACTATGTTGAACTCCAGTGACGGTGGCTCCCCCGATTCCGACGCGCACACCAGATCCACCCGGATGCAGTCGTAGTGCCGCAAAATCCCACTGTGCTTGTACAGGAAGTCGCGAACGGCGAGTTTCAACCTCCTTACCTTGGCCCTGCTCACCGACTCTTGGGGTGTCAACAGTGAACCGCGCTTCTTATAACGCACTTCCACAAATACAAGCACCGATTGCTGCGCCGCAACTATGTCGATTTCACCGTACGTGGAACGGTAGTTGCGGCAAATGATGCGGTAATCCTTTTCACGCAAGTAGTCGCACGCCAGCGTTTCCGCCTTGCGGCCGATGATGTGCCCCGCGGCCCCCGCCTTCATTCCAGGATCCGCTGTCTGTATGACAGCGCTTCAGCTACATGTTCTTCCTCAATCCGAGGCGACTGATCCAAGTCGGCTATGGAAGCGGCAACCTTTATCACCCTGTAGTATGCCCTGGCGGACAGCTTCATCCGGCTATACGCGTCAAGGAGCAGTTTTCGCCCTGATGCGGCAATGCTAAGGAGGGCTGACAGCTCCCTGGGGCCCATTTGGGAATTGGTGGCAAGGCCAACCGGTTCAAGCCGCTTTTTTTGCAGCTTCCTGGCTTCTTGCACCCTCGCCTTGACAGCCTGAAGGGCCTCGCCGCCGCCGGCCCGGGCCAAGTCTTCTATGCCCACTCTCTGTACGGCCATAAACAGGTCTATCCTATCCAGCAGGGGCCCATTGACCTTGGAAACGTATTGTCGCCTCTGGTAAGGGGTGCACAGGCAAGCTTGACTATCGCTGCCCCAGTAACCGCATTGGCACGGGTTCATGGCGGCCGCCAGGAGTATCCTGCACGGAAACCGGTAGGTGCCTCCCGATCTGGTGATGGTGACAAATCCGTCCTCAAGGGGTTGGCGGAGCACGTTTATCACCTGGGCAGAGAATTCCGGGAGCTCGTCCAGGAACAGCACACCCCTGTGGGCGAGGGTTATCTCCCCCGGTTTGGGGACGGTGCCCCCTCCCACCATGGCCGCAGGGGTCACAGTGTGATGGGGAGCCCTGAAGGGACGCCGTGTCAGGAGCCCGCTCCCCTTTGGAAGCAACCCTGCCACGCTGTGAATTTTGGCCACCGTGACAGACTCCTCAGGAGTCAGGTCGGGCATTATTTCAGGAAGCGCCTTGGCCAACATGCTCTTTCCCGCACCGGGAGGCCCGGCCAGGAGTATGTTGTGTTCGCCCGCCGCGGCGACCTCAAGCGCCCTCTTGGCCGCAAGCTGTCCCCTTATTTGCTCAAAGGCATGGGAGCCGGAGAGGGCGTTTCCATGGCATGCAGGTGCTTCCGCGCCGGGAAGGGATTGTTCCCCTCTGACAAACCGGGCAAGCTGGGTCAGGTTGGACGCCACCCTTATGTCGAAACCCTTGATGAAAGCTGCCTCGGCCTGGTTGTCTACAGGGATCACAGCCCCCTCATGCCCTGATTCGTACAAGGCCAGGACCATTGCAAGCACTCCCGGAACCGGCCTGATGCTGCCGTCCAGTGCCAGTTCGCCCAGGAAACCGTACTTGTTGATAAGAGAAGTACCGGGAAGTTGACCGGACGCAACCAACAGGGAAATTGCCATTCCCAGGTCGAGCTGGGTCCCGTCTTTGTGGAGTCCGGCCGGGGCCAGATTCACGGTAACTCTACGGGATGGGATTTCAAAACCGGAGTTCCGGACAGCTGCCCGCACCCGGTGCTTAGCTTCTTTTACCGAGGTTGCAGGCATTCCAACAACTTCAAGCCCGGGCAACCCGCCTGAAACATCGGTCTCAACGGTAACCCGAAACCCGTCCACGCCAGACACTGTTGCGCTGAACACCGAAGAAAACAACCACACTACCTCCGACTGTGATTAGTGTTGCCTGGCGAAGTCTCGTGTCACACAACCCCAAAGGGTGACACTGTTTGCTCAATCATAACATGCATTGTCAATACAGGCAATATTTGCTAGAACAGCTTCCGTCGGGTGGGATCCGCAAGCAATGAAAGCCCCATACTCTGTTTAGCCCGCCTGAGTACCTGGGAGCTCACCTGGTTTGCCTTTTCCGCCCCCTGCCTGAGAATGCTTGACACCATCCCTGACTCGGCATACTCAGCGTACTTCTGCTGCACAGGCTCAAGGGCATAGATGATTGCATCTATAAGGGCCTTCTTGAAATCAGCGTATCCCTTGCCGGCAAACTCGTCTTCGATCTCAGGGAACCCAAGCCCGGTACACAAGGAGTAAATTGTCATCAGGTTGGCTATTGCAGGCTTATCTTCAGGAGAGTACACTATCTCCCGACCCGAATCAGTTACCGCCCTCCGGACCTTGGCCGCGATTTCGTCTTTCGAGTCAGAAAGGCTAATATAGCTCAACGGGTTCGGATCTGACTTGGACATTTTCTTGTTCGGGTCCTGGAGAGACTTGACGCGTGCCCCGTATTCAGGGATTATGGCCTCGGGTATCTTGAAGGTCTCCCCGTACCTGCTGTTGAACCGTTCTGCAATATCCCGGCACAGCTCAACGTGTTGCTTCTGGTCTTCACCTACTGGAACCACGTCTGCATCGTACAAGAGGATGTCAGCTGCCATGAGCACCGGGTAGGTAAACAACCCAGAGGAAAACGACTCTGTGCCTCTGGCCTTTTCCTTGAACTGGGTCATTCTTGAGAGTTCTCCGAAGGTAGAGATACATTCAAGCATCCAAGAGAGCTCAGCATGGCACGGTACGTCCGACTGGGCGAACATGGTAACCTTCTCGGGATCAAGCCCTGAAGCAAGGTAGTAAAGGGCTGTATCCCTTATCGCCTTAGGCAATTCCTCTGGGTCCTGATACACGGTTATTGCATGGAGGTCTACAATGCAATAGTAGCAATCGTACTCATCCTGAAATTCCGTAAACCTCCTTATGGCGCCGAAGTAATTGCCTATATGTAACACACCTGATGGCTGAACGCCTGAAAACGCTCGTTTCACAGCACGTACCCCCCGTAATCGGCGCCGGCTGCCTTTTGAGGACTGCCGGCATGTATCCTTATACTTGCCTTCAACGTTACCTGTGGCTCCCACACCTCTGATGAATACCGTATAACACAAGTGCATACTACTACGGTATGCACGTGATAGGAGTTATTGTTTCGATCATAATAGGCATCTATACCCTGTCCTGGGCATGGACATTGCTCAAAGACAACAACCGCATCGGTGCAGCCTGGTCATTCTTACTCGCCGTAAGCTCCATGGCCGCCTCCCTCTACTACTTCATCAGACACGGCTTCTTTCCTTAAGCACCTTAAGCAGGGCGTTCACGACCCCATGCCCCAAGATTGCCCAGGCACTCTAAAAGCCAAATCAGCTTAACATACATAGATTATAGATTAGTTCCCTAAAGAGAAAAAGCCCTGGGATAATCCCCAGGAAGTACTACAGCTGTCGCATCTCGGGGGGTGATCTGCGGCAACCATTTACAGTTCACTTACATAATCGAGCCAAGATCCTTTTTTATATAGGGACCAAAAGACCCATTTTGGGAGGAACAAAGGGCTTTCATCACCGCGATGGCTGCCTGGGTTCTGTCCCTGACCCCCAGTTTCTTGTAAACATTGTACAGGTGGTTCTTGACGGTTTTCTCGCTGATGAACAGTTGCTGAGCTATGGCCTTGTTGGACATACCCTTAGCCACAAGTTTGAGAGTCTCCAGCTCCCTTTCGCTGAGCTTGTCTACATCAGCAGGCTTAGAGTCTATGCTGGCGAATATCTCCAGGAAATGGGGGACACCGGAAGCTGCCAACTTATCAGCTATCGAGGACGAAATGTACACGTCCCTTCTTGAAGCGGCCGAGATGGCTGACACCAGCTGGTCGCAGGTCGCATGTTCGTCCACAAACCCGTATACACCCGCCCTGCAGTACTCGGCTATGGCGAACCACTGCAGGTTCTTGCATATCAGCACAAGACTGCAATCGGCGTACCGTCTCTTCAGGAAACCTATTCTTTCCAGGGTGAGTTGCCTGCCAGAATGATCGCTTCCAATCACGATCACGTCATATCCGCCGGCAGGCTTCCTGCGTTCAAGATTTCCTGCGCCTTTGTACCACAGACGGACGTCGTCCCGCTCCTTTGAAATGGCTTGAAACTCTCTCCGCCATGCAGACTGTTCTACCGCAATCAGAACGTCAAGCATAGAATGCCCCCAATGACAAGTCTCACTAGGTATAATCGGATAAGAACCCGGCCTAGATAAGACCTTCATCGGACAAACGCTTCCTGGCCGCCTCCAAGGTCTGCATCCCATACTTGCCGCCTGCGTGGATGAGGTCAGGGAGCTGAGCAAACTTGCCTTCTTTAAGGAGATTGCGCACCGGGTCCGTTCCTACGAGGATTTCCATTACAGCCACAGGCGCCTTTATCCCACGGACAAGTTCCTGATACAAGGCCCCGCCGAACACCTCGGACAGTCTGGCAATGAACTCCCTGCGCAAATCCGAGTTCACTGTATTGGCCAGGTTTTGGAGCCCGTTGGCTGTATCACAAGCGGGGAGCACCATAAACACCCTTGCTCCTCTTTCCGCCGCCAGCACCGCCTGCCACGCCAGCTTGTCGTCTACCTGCAAGTCCAGGGCTACTACATCCGCTCCCATCCAGACAGCGGTCTCGACCGGCCCACTCCCATACATCAAATGCCCGGTTTCAACTTGATTCACAAAAGCCCTGCCCGGAGCTAACAAGTACTCGGCCGCCCCACAAAGCCAGGCTATGTACCTGAAGGATGTAGCGTTCATGTATTGCAGCACCGACGCCAGGGTAGTGGTCTTGCCTGACCGGGGTTTCCCGCAGATCAGGAACAGGCCCGGGCCGTTTGCAACCAGGTCCAGTACTTCTTCTGAGGTATTCAGTTCCTCGGGGCCTGGCAAGGGATCAGGCAGGAAGTGCATGACAAGGGCAGGACCGCCTACAGTCATGATCAGGTCAACCCGGCACCTCGCCCCGGCGCACAGGTGAAACCCAAACCGGGCAAAACCCGTTGAGTCGAAAAGCTGCCGGTGGGGTGTAGGCACTTGGCTGCTCAGGAACTCCTCTATGTGGTGTTCTTCAACGGCGGGGAGATCAAGCCGGACGGGCTCGTCCAACCCTATTCCGGCCAGGGGCCTATGGTGCGGCATTAGGTACAGATACCAAGCACCCCTCTGGACACAGGATTGGGCAAGACGGGAAAGGTAAGGCAATCCTTCTCCGGCACGCGACATGGGGCCCCCTCCTCTCATGTCGTACCAATACGCTTTCTTACCAGCCTTTCAAGCAGCCTCATGATCTTCGTGCCCACAAACTCTTTGTGCCCGATGCGCTCTACAAGCACCGTGTGGCAACCTACGAGATTTCCTCCAAGTACATCGGTAAACAGCTGGTCCCCGATAACGCATGTTTCGTGCGGCTTTGAACCCAGCAACTCCAGGGCCCGCCTGAAGAAGCAGGAAACAGGTTTCTTGGCTCCTACAATTAGTTTCGTATTGAGTTTGCGCGACAGTTCAACGATGGTAGGGGCAGGCCGGGCGTTTGAGAGTATCAAAGTCTTGTAGCCCCTCCTGTGGAGGGAGTCAAACCAATCGGCAAGTTCCTCGGCAACCGTGTAGTCCCTCCAGGGGACAAGGGTGTTGTCCAGATCTGTGATAATCGACGTGATACCTCTTGCCTTGAGCCAATCAGGGGGCACATCATATATTGATTTCACGAATAACGACGGTGTCAGGAGCTGCCTGACAGTTCTTGGCTTTCCCGTATTGCCTGACACAATCCAAGCCCCCTCCCTATATTATCAGTTATCATCCGGTAGTTAATCATACCGTGTAACGGGCGTCATAGGAAGGGGCGGGACCCAGGGTTCAGGTCAGGTAACGTAGAGTCTGCAAGTTCTCGCAAGCTTGGCAAGGGCCCTCTTTTCGATACGGCTCACATATGAGCGGGATATTCCAAGCATATTTGCTATTTCCCTCTGGGTTCTCTGGAGGTTGCCGTTCAAGCCATACCGGAACTGCAGCACTTTCTTCTCCTTTTCATCCAATACGTCAAAACGCGCAAGCACGTTTTCAGCCTGGAGCTTGGCGGTAACCAGGTCGGCAATGTCGGGCTCCTGATCCTTGATAATGTCGATATACGACACTTCGCCTTCTTCTGAACCCGATGTCAAAGGCTCAAACAGATGCATTTCGCTCCTGCTGTTCTTGGTTGCCCTAAGATGCATTAAGATTTCGTTCTCAATGCACTTTGACGCGTATGTGGCCAGCCTGGTCCCTCTGTCCCGGCTAAAGGTGTCTATGGCCTTGACAAGTCCGATGCTCCCTATGGATATGAGGTCTTCCACATCCTGGGGATTGGGGTCAAACTTCTTCACAATGTGGGCCACCAACCTCAAGTTGTGCTCCACCAGGAGGTGTCTGCTGGCCATGTTCCCTTCCCTCACCCCGTCCAGGTGGAGGGACTCTTCGGTTTCAGAAAGGGGCGGGCGAAAATGATTGCCTGTAAGATATCCGAAGCAGTTGACGATCGCCTCTAAGAGGATAGCCGCTATACCAAGAAGCAGCTCATGCAAGCTCAAGTCCCCTCCGGTCAAAACAGATTGGGCCTGCCATGGCACATCTACATCCTATGACGTGGAGGCCATGTGCGTGCGTGTCCCTGACCGAAATCAGACCGTGTCAGCGGAGCTTGAAGGCTTGCGTCTCACCAGCACCACCGGAGTCTGCTGCTCCTGGTTGCCTGCGGGGTTGGTTGACATCACTTCTTCGAGCCACGCAGGATTCACCCCTGAAGAATAGCCCACAGCCCAGGCCACTCCAAGGTCGTTGGCGTCTACCACGGCGGCCTCACACCCCAACTCCCGGGCTATCTTGTTTGACAGGCCGGAAGGGTCCTCAGGCCCCATGATGACGCAATAGTCATAGGGGGGCAAGCTACCCAACACATCATCGATTTGCCCTGCATCCCGGCCTCCCACCAGGTAGAACCAGCCTTTCTTGCCCAGCAGCTTGCCAACCGCACCTGCCGCGGCCGCAAACAGCGTCTTTACGGTTCCAATCTCCTCGAGCAAGACCTGCATTGACAAGGGGTTGGCCATGGGCGCCGCTCCGCCGAAAGGGATGTCTTTCTGATCCACGAAACGGGACAGGGTTTTGGCAAGCAGGCCGGGTTCAACCGCCCCTTCCATGAAAATGCGCCCTTCCATGAGTCCTGCAACGCATGAAGAGAGGGTTGCTATGTCCCCGGGCAGGGGTTGGGTCACAAACTCCTTCATTGCCTGTACAGGGTCATCCTTTTCCGTGAACAGCCTGGTCTTGATCGGGATGAGCAGGACGTCTGCCGGAGGCCTCTTGCCTCTCACGGGAATTGGGGGCAAGTCTTCCTGTTTTCCAAACCCAAGACTCTCCCATGCCTGTCTTAGCAGGAGGCTCCTGGGATACGCCCTTATGCCCAGGGAGAGGATGTCCCGGGCCTCATCCCTGCGGCCCCTGTCAATCAGGCCTCGCACAAGTATGTGAAACTCATGATCATGGAAATTGGATGACTCTAATTTGATGAACTCAGCCAAACAATCTATGAGTTCATCTTCCATGCCCTTTTCCTCCAGAAGACGGCTCACCCGTTTGTAAGCAACCTTGAGAGGGTTCTTCCGGTTGAGCTCCTTGCACACGCGGAGCGCCTTCTTGAACGACTCAAAGGCGGCTTCCCTGTCTTCCATGAAGAAGTACTGGATGTCTCCGATGAGTAGGTAAGGCCACGGGTTCTGAGGTTCAATCCGCGACAAGCGCCGGGCCACATCAAGGGCTCTTTGATACTGCTTGTCTTTGATAAACACGTGGATCAAAAGCCGCCCGCATCTGAGTGAGGGCCTTTTTTCAAGGGCACCCGCAAGCAGCTTCCTGGCTCCGTCGGTGTTACCTGAACGGATCAGCTCCTTGGCGGCCATGTATACAACGTAAGGATGGTGTCCCGGCTTTGCATACCTGGCAAACCCTCTGGATGCGATTGATTTGAGCCCCAGCACGTCAAGGAACCACATCAGATAGACCACGGCTGAACCCAATGGCAAGAACCCCTTTCTATCGGGACGTCTACTCTCACAAATGGTACCATAGGAACCTTGTGCGGTCTACCTGCAATGAAGCAACCGTTCCGCTATCTTTCTGAAGATGGGAGCCGCCACAGTGGGCCCGTCACCGGCCCTTTCGCAAAACACGCATATAACGTACTTGGGAGACAGGATTGGGGTCCACCCTACGAACCACCCGTGACTTGACGGAGGGCTGCCTGTTATCTCGGCAGTCCCGGTCTTACCTGCACTGCCGAAACCAGGCACCCATGCTGCGGCACCTGTGCCTTCCTGCGTGCAGAGGAGCAGCGCCTCCTGCAAGAAGACAGACACCTCTTCTGAGAACAAGATCTCTTCCCTTGCATCAGTACCTGGGACAAGAACTGGGTTTCTCCATTTTCCCCCAGCCACAACAGCCCTGTAAAAACAAGCTGCCTGGAGCGGGGTAACTGTCAGGTAGCCCTGGCCTATGGAGTAATTTGCCACATCCCCCGGAAGCATTGAACTTGGGGTAGGCAGAAGCCCGGCAGATTGTCCGGCAAGGGGAAGCTTCAGGATTCTCCCGAATCCGCAACGGAGCGCCCAGTCAACCAACTCTTGAGGCGGGATCCTCGACGCGACCCTGACCATGGCGCAATTGCACGACTCAGCCAAGGCCTGCTTTAGTGTAAGCTTGCCGTGGCCTTCGGGGAAAGCGGCACATCTTATTACCCCGGTACCGACCTGGACTTGACCCCGGCACTCAAACTCCTCTTCAGGGCTCACGTAGCCCTTCTCAAGGGCCAGCGCCAGCACCACGGTTTTCCAAATCGACCCCGGTGCAAAATCACTGATGTTCCTGTTTACAAAAGGGGAATCGGGAAGTCCGAAGTACTCTTCCGGACGGTTCTGGTCGTACTGAGGCCTGGATGCCATGGCGAGGACATCGCCGCTCATTGCATCCAAGACCACCGCCCCGCCCCTGGAGATCCCCTCCTCGTCCAACACACGCTCCAGGCAGTATTGGACGTGCGCATCCAGGGTGGTGATGAGGTCTTCCGGATGCTCACCGGTGGAGCCTATTCTTACACCTGAGCCTGGGAGCTCCAAACCGTCCCCTGTAACCAGGGTTCCCACCCATAGCGGAGTTCCCCCTGTAAGCCAGGTTTGAAACCATTTCTCGAGCCCGCTTTCGCCGACGTTGTCCTTGGGGTTTACATGTGCATTGGGCCTTATATGCCCCACTACATGCCTTGCCAGGGACCCGGGACCATATCTC
This sequence comes from Candidatus Fermentithermobacillaceae bacterium, assembly GCA_012512325.1. Lineage (GTDB taxonomy): Bacteria > Bacillota > Sulfobacillia > Fermentithermobacillales > Fermentithermobacillaceae > DTU015. The sequence goes on from JAAZEL010000090.1 coordinate 27,803, forward strand.
AGTTCTTCAGGGATCACCACAAGCCCCGGTATGGAACGGGACATAATTGCCTCCGCTTGCTCAGGAGGGAGCTCTCTCAACAGTTTGAAGGGAGCGGCCTGGTGGTTCAGGCTTTCCCTGAGGTCATCTTCATCGATCCCGACCAGGGTCGACACCTCTGCAATGAACCTTTCCCGGTCTTCGATCCGGGCGGGAAAGACAGCCAGAGCCGATTGCCAGCAAGGGTAATGGAGGGGCACGCCGTTCCTGCCAAGTATCCTGCCCCTGGCCAAGGCCACAGGTACGCTTTCCCGCCTCTGCACGGAGGCTGGTTTGATGTACTTGATCCCCGCAACAGAGTCTATAATCTGGTAATTGATCAGCAGGCCAAGGAAAAACAAAAATACACAGCCGAACCCACACAGGACGTGTGTTATCCTGGAACAGGCGGCTGCACCGCCTGAAGGTCCCCCGCCGCTGCCATAAGCCCTGGACTCTCGGTTCTTTCCCACGCCGGCCTCCCTGAACCTGAAAAACCTGGTCACATGCCTTAGTAGGTTTCCACTCAAAATCACGGCTTTATGCTCAAACGCATCAGGTTTTGGCCCGCCGGGCATGCCCATGTGTAAGGCCTGCAGGATCTCAAGGGCGTACTCTCACAGGTTTCCAGTTACGGGGTATCCCGCGATTACACCAGGTTTCTCTTCCTGACCAGCTGAACCAGGTATCGTTCCAGATCCTCACCCAGATCTTCCCTGGCCAACGCCATTTCGATGGTGGCGATCAGGAGCCCCTTGGGAGTGCCCACATCGTACCTTACACCCTGGAATTCGTAGCCGATAATCGGCTCTTCCTGGGCAAGTACTCTGAGGGCATCCGTCAGCTGGATCTCCCCGCCTCTTCCGGGTTCCAGGTTTTCAAGCACCGGGAAGATTTCAGGAGGCAATATGTATCGGCCAATCACCGCCAGGTCAGAAGGGGCCTCGTCAGGATGGGGTTTCTCCACCAGATCCGAGATCTCCCACAACCCGTCACCCAAGGGTTTGCCCTGGATTATCCCGTAAGACGAGACTTCTTCCCTGGGCACCCTACGTATGGCTACCACCGGTTTCTTGGCCGTCTCATGCACCTCTATCATCTGTTTCAAGCAAGGTTTGTCGGCGGCCACGATGTCGTCGCCCAACAGCACTGCAAAATACTCGTCGCCGATATGCTGCTTGGCGCACCACACTGCATGCCCCAACCCAAGGGGCCTCTTCTGCCTCACGTAGTGTATTTGGCACATGCAAGCTATGTTCCGGACCAGTTCCAAGAGCTCGGTTTTTCCCTGTTGCTCCAGATGGTACTCAAGTTCCCCTGAATGGTCGAAGTAGTCTTCCAGCGGCCGCTTATCCTTCCCTGTAATGAACAAGAAGTCTTCGATCCCCGAATGGACGGCCTCTTCGACCACGTACTGTATTGCAGGTTTATCCACAATTGGCAGCATTTCCTTGGGCTGTGCCTTGGTCACCGGCAGGAAGCGTGTGCCCAAGCCGGCCACAGGAAAAATCGCCTTCTTGATCGACATTCCAGAATGCTCCTTTCGCGTGGTGCTAGCCCTATTGTAACCTCACGGGCGGCAAAAATGAACTTCCCTTCCCTCCGCCCATCCCTCTGTGCTTGTGTTCCTGCCTGAAACAGAACATAATAGAGATGGTGAGCGGCTGTGCGTATATCAATGTGGACCGACAGTTACTATCCGTATATTTCAGGAGTTACCCGCTCTGTAGCAACCACAAAAGAAACCTTGGAACGTATGGGCCACGAAGTCACCGTATTCTGCCCTTCCTATCCCGGGGCCGGCCATGAACAAGGGGTATACCGGTTTCAGTCGGTAAAGGCGCCAACCAAACCCGATTTCTACATAGCCTTTCCTGCAAATCCCAAACATCTAATCGCCCTGAGCGAGATCTCCCCCGACGTCATCCATATCCACTCGCCCTTCAACCTCGGCAAGACGGGCCTGCACATGGGTAAACTCCTGAAAACCCCGGTTGTGTTCACCTACCACACCATGTACAACATGTACTCCCACTACATCCCGGTCATAGGCCAGATGGCTTCTGAACTCGTTGAAGCGGGATCATTCATCACCGCCAAACAGGCGGACGCAGTGATTGCCCCGTCCACAGCCATCAAGGAGTATCTCCTTGACCACAACGTCAAGAACAAGATCTTCGTGATTCCCACAGGTATTGACGTAGAGCGTTTCCGCCACGGCAATCCTGATTATATTTCTGAGGTCTTCAAGATCCCGCCACGGGTTCCGGTGCTCCTGAGCTGCGGCAGGTTGGGACCGGAAAAAAATCCCGAAACACTCATCAAAGCGTTTGCGCTAATCCACAAACACATGGACTGCTTCCTTGTAATGGTGGGCGACGGGCCCTTGCACGAAATCCTTCTGGGGCTTGCCAACCGGCTGAAAGTAGGCCACAGGGTGATTTTCACCGGTAAGGTGCCTCCTGACCTCATGCCCCACATGTACGCGAGCTCAGATGTGTTCTTGTTTGCGTCTCTCACCGATACCCAAGGTTTGGTCATCCTCGAGGCAAAATCCGCAGGTGTCCCTTGCGTGGCGGTGGGGGCCCTGGGTGTGAAGGACATGGTGGAACACAACGTAGACGGGTTCTTGTGTGAAAACTCCCCTGAAGACCTCGCCCGCAAGACCTTAGCTTTGCTGGAAAACCCCTTGCTCCTGAACACCATGAAATCCAATGCGGCGGCCAATGCGTCGAGGTTCTCCTTGGAAGCAACATGCGGCAAGCTCGTGGAATGCTACACCGAAGTTGTAAGGGGCTCATAATCAAGCGGGCCTTTCCAGCCGCCCCTTTCGAGCAAGAGCTTCCATGTATAGCTCAGTGTACAGGGCCGCTGACCTGTTCCAGGAGAAATCCCGCTGCATCACGTTGACCACAAGGGATTTCCAGGCGGACTTGTCGTTGTATACATTCACCGCCCGAGACACGGCGCCCGCCAGATCATCTGCAGAGTAGTGCCAAAACACGAACCCGCTGCCGGAACCGCTGTCCGCATCGTAATCCAGGACCGTGTCCTGGAGGCCTCCTGTTCTCCGCACTATAGGAACGGAACCGTATCTCATGGCAATCAGCTGGCCTAGCCCGCAAGGCTCATATCGCGAAGGCATAAGGAACATGTCTGAGGCTGCGTAGATCTTCTGGGCAAGCACCCCGCTAAAACCGATTATCGCGGCTGTCTTGTCGGGATAGCGCTCCTTGACCGACTGGAACGCACCCTCATAGTGGGGATCTCCCGTCCCCAACAGCACAAACTGTACGTCCATGGATAGTATCCTATGTATCGATTCCAGGAGTATGTCAAGGCCTTTCTGATCCACAAGCCTTGAGACCATCCCGATGAGGGGCCGTTCGGATATGGGCAATCCGAGTTCCCTCTGCAAGGCGTATTTATTATCCTTTTTCCTGTCTGTGCTGGCTGAATCATACGTCTTGTAAATCCTCGGGTCCGTGGCGGGATCGAACTCGTGGTAGTTGATGCCGCTGACGATCCCAAAGAGGTCCCTGGCGCGTTTCCTGAGGATGCCGTCAAGCCCTTCCCCGAACTCAGGCGTCTGTATCTCCCTGGAATAGGTCTCAGATACAGTGTTCAGCACATCGGCGTACACAATCCCTGCTTTCATGAAGCTCACCTGGCCGTAGAACTCCACCCCCTCGGGATGGAAATAGCGTCGGGGAACGCCCAGGAGATCCAGTACTTCTTTGGGGAAATTCCCCTGGTACCGCAAATTATGGATGGTGTAACAAGTGGCTACGTCCTTCCATGGGGGGCTGTCGGCGGCCAGTTCCCTGATAAGCAGGGGAACGAACCCTGACTGCCAGTCGTTGCAGTGGACCACATCGGGGATGAAATCCAGGTGCTCACACATGTTGAGCACCGCCCGGTTGAAGAAGCTGAATCTCTCCGCCTCGTCGCGATAGCCGTAGTATCCGTCTCTGTCGAAATAATGGTAGTTATCCAGGAAATACACCGGAAGGTGCCTCACGCCGTCTTCGCTCTTGGCTTCAATGGAGCTTGTTCGCACGATGCACGTTGTCTTTCTGTTCCCCACCTGAACGGGAAAGTCTCCAAGGGTGTCAACGCCCGATATGTTCCGGTACCGGGGCAACACAACCCTTACATCGTTGCCCTGCAAGAGGAGGGCTTTTGGCAGCGAACCCGCCACATCTGCCAAGCCTCCCGTCTTGGCAAAGGGAGCAACTTCAGATGAAATCAAAAGGATCTTCATTCCCGTGTCCAGCAAGCTTCTTCATCCTTTCCCGCCGAATTGAACTGCCGCTAACTCAGGAGGAGTTGGGTTGATCCACACCCCAGCACCCTTCTCCAACCCCGCCTCCACGTTCAACCGCGGATACACGTGGATGTGCCAATGATCCGTCGGATGCTTCCTGGTCCGCTTGGGCGGAGGAAGGGTATGAAAAACGATATTATACGAAAGAGAAGCAAACATGTCTTCATATGCGCGGAACAGCGAAGTGAAAATTCCGGCAAGGTGCTTTGCCTTGTCATTATCCAGTTCAGAAAAGGTTCGCGAGTGTTTCCTGGGTACTATGAGGGTTTCAAAGGAAAACCTGGATGCGAAAGGGCAAAGCACAATGAACTCATCGTTTCTCAACGCCACCCTTTCGTCCTTCTCCGTTTCCCGTTCTATGTAGTCGCACAAGAGGCACCTGCCTGTCTTTGCCTCGTACTCCCTGAAACGGGATATTTCCGCCGACACTTCAGGAGGTGTAAAGGGCAATCCTATGGCCTGAAAATGGGGATGCAGCAGGGAGGCCCCGCCTTCAGGCCCCCAATTCCGGAAAAGCTGCACATACCGGATGGGCTTGCAGTCGCCTAGCACACGGTACCGCTGTTTGAGGGTCTCAAGGATTTCAGCCATTTCTTCCGCCGTATACGTCCCCAATGTGCCATTGTGCCTGGTCGATTCTACTACGACCTCGTGGGCCCCAATGCCGGGCATGCGCCAGTACATGGACGCATCGTCAACCTCAGGGGCGCATTCACCGTCAACGGCCCCCACATCGCCTTCAGCTGCTTCGGCTTGGCGCAAGGCAGGGAACTTGTTGGGAACCACCCTCACCCGCCAACCCGGCTCGTTTTCGCCCCCTGAATCCCGCAAAGCATACACCTCGGGAGGTGTCTCATTCTCGTTACCGACACAGAAGGGGCACCCTGGGTCGGACTCAGGGACCGTCTTCTTGTCTGCCTGAGCTGACTTGAAATCGCTAAGTCTCTTAGCCCGTTCCGAGGCGATTATGGCGTAGGTTCCGGACAAAATGTCATATCGTAGTTCAGGCAAGTACATCGTCCTTTCGGGTGTGACTTGTAAGTGGAAAAGGGGTAGCTGGCTACCCCTTAATCACTAGCTGTTTATCTCCACTGACCCTGGGTGCCCGGCTGGCTCTGGATCCAGCTGGGCTGGCCGCCCCACCGTGCCCATTGTGCCAAGCTGCTGGGGCCCATACCGCTTTGGCCTTCGCCGTATTGGGTACCGGTCCACTGTGTGGCTTGGCTGTAGGCTGGCTGCCACCCTGTACCTGTCCCTGTTCCGCCCTGCATCCAACTGGGTTGGCCGCCCCAGGATGCACCCAGGGCCAGGCTGCTGGGACCCATCCCGCTCTGGCCTTCGCCATACTGGGTGCCCCTCCACTGAGGGGTCTGGCTGTAGGTCGGCTGCCAGCCCGTGCCTATCCCATGCGATTGGGCGGGCGACGAAAAGGATGTGCCGTAGCCGCCATAGCCCGGCCTTTGACTCAGGGGTGATACGCCCTGGCTCCCATAGACGTTGTGAGGCGCGGCACCGGTCCACTGGGGGGTCCCGCTGTAGGTCGATTGCCACCCGGTACCTGTTTGGAACGGCTGTGTTCCCATGTGATGCTGCTGTCCTGTACCTATCATATCGCTTTTTCCTCCTGTATCAGACATTTCCCCGGCAATTGATGAGAGAATCTGCTTTGACTCCTGGGCAGCATTCCTGAGGTCATTGACAGATTGGGCATCAGCTTGCCTGGGTTTGTACCAGCCTCTTGAATTGAGGTAGTCGAAGACTTGTTTAGCCTGGGATTGGGTTTCGTTGTGCATCTTCTGGAACATGTTTCTCAGGTTCGGATCCGTCGATTCCAAGACCGCAGGGGCATAGTAGTAATTAGATATATACTTCTGGCTCGTCAGGATGTCCTCGGCGATTTGCCTGTCAGTTAGTGTGCCTGACTTGGAGCCTGATCCCGATGGGTGAGACATGCAATCCTCCTCCTTTTGCCTAGCTTATGTGGCCGATGAGCGTATCCACGTGCTGCCTGCAAGTCCTTTGCAGTTCCAGGACAAGTTTGCCCAACTCAGGATCTTGCACTTGATTGAGGTAGTTGGCCAGTTTTTGGCAGATCAAGGTCTCGCCTTTGATGGATTCAGAAAGGTACCAGGTCTCTGTCTGAGTGAGCGCCAATCAGCCGTCACCCCCTTTCCTGCATCAAAAGTAGGATTCCTCGGGAAGCTCTGCGGTATTCCTTGCCTGGGCTTTACATCGTGAGAGAGCCCGTCTCGTCGATTATCATTTGGAGTACCATTTCCTCTTCTCCGGTCATGGCATTGATGTAGATGAGATAAGCGTCTTCCCCATGGGTAACCCTGAACTCCCATGCCATAACCGCCCTTCCTGAAGCCAAGGGGATGACGGTCAACCTGGGTTCGCCTTCCCTGACAAGCCCAGGATTGAGGCTTGCCCCTGCTTGGGTTGGAGAAACCAGAGGGGTCTTGAGCTCTTTCGACACGGTGTTTGTCAGGTAGCCTACGGCATCGTAGCCGATGACCCCGCCGGTGTCCAGGGCCACCTCTACCTTGACCATTTCCGGATACAGTACCACCTCAACAGGTCCTGAATCGGCGGCGACGGAACCCGTCCCTGCAAAGGTAAACACCACCCTGTTCCCGTGGGTTTCGGGCTTCCGCCACCCGGTCTCAATCAGCCGGTCCAGCCCTGACTCATCAAGAAAGGCCTGGGCGGCTTGGCGCGCAGCGCCTATATCCAGCTGAGTGCCTGAAACGTTCCTGTGGTCCACGGCCCACAACACCGCACCTCCGGCTTTGGCAACCGCCACACATACCTGGCTCCCGTCGTCCCTCGTACCGGTTACCATGAAAGCGGGTACCGCCCCGCTGATGTCGTCAACCTCGACCGTCTTGAAGTCCTGTCCCTGGCTCAAGAAGTTCAGGGCTATCCTTTCGGCCTCTTCACGGGAGACTTCAGGCCCGGGTCGGGCAAGGGGCTTGGATTCAAGCGCCCTGTCGGAAAAGGGACCGTCGTACGCAGGGGAGGGCACGCTTTGCACCAGGCTGTCAATTTCGGAGAATCCCCTGAACAAGGCATCATCATCGGAAGGGATCGGTGCGGTCAACCTGAGAGCCGACAGCGCCCCCTGGGAGGCTGTACCTTGAAAGGCAACGGCTCCCGTGTCTGCAAGCGCTCGAGCCAGGTCTTTCACGCCGGTTTCGCATCTTGCGAGGACTTCCCATTCTGATTCGGTTAGGGCGTCGCCCCGGGCTAGCTTTTGGGACAACACCATGCAGTAATCTCCCACTTGCGCCACAAACTTCTGAATGGCTGACAGGTCAACCGTGGTCATGCCCATGACTGATATGTTCTCCTGGGCTGCCTGGGAATGGGACCAGCATGCGGTCAAGAACGCACTGCGCTGGGCAGACGTGGATGAGGCCCGTGCCTTGGCCAGGTTTCCCTCCATGTTCTCCACGTGGGACAACAAGTTGAAGAACGCCCGCTGTCTTGATACCTCGCCCAGGACTTTGAGCTTTTGGACTTGCCTGAACTGGGTTACACCGAAAATCAAGGCCGCAATGGCAATTGCCGCGGTTATCCAAAGGGCAACTCGTTCCCGCCTCAAATCCATGGCCAATCCCTCCTCAAGCTAACGGCCGAAGACGTGAGACCCGATTTGAACGATAATCGAGCGCGTCCATATCCAGGGGCTCACGGGTTTCGAAGGATTCCAGAAAAACAAGGCCCCATATGTGGGGTCCCATCCGTTTAGTGCAAGCTCAGCGGCCCGGATGTTCTCAGGGGTAGGCTCTCGGGACCAAATGAGCCCGTTTTCCACCGATTCAAAGGCCCAAGGGTCATACACCACCCCGGCTACGGTATTTGGAAATTCAGGGCTCCTGACGCGGTTGAGAATCACAGCCCCCACGGCCACCTGGCCTGCAAGGGGCTCACCTGTGGCCTCCCCCATGATGAGCCTGGCTATGAGGTTCACCTCATCGAGCCAAGTTTGCGGGGCCGCCAACGCCCATTCCGGGGCGGCCATGCATTGGGGAATATCCGCGGTAAGAAACACACTGCAAAACATAAACAGGGCGGCAAAGGCCGCTAAGGGGAGTAGTTTTCTCGACATAGACATCCCTTCCCAGTGAACTCTCGATTTTTCTTAGAGTTCCTGAAAAGGCGGTGGAATTATTCACAGAAGGCGGGCTTACTAGTTACCCTGGTACAAGGCGGTGTTCCGGTTATGTTCTTCAAGGGTGCGGGAAAACGCGTGGGTCCCGTCGTTCTTTGAGACGAAATAGAGGTAATCAACGTCTGCAGGGTTCAACACCGCCTCCAATGAAGACCTCCCGAAGTTGGATATGGGCCCCGGAGGAAGGCCGGGGTACATGTAGGTGTTATAAGGAGAGTCGATTTCAAGTTCCTTCAACAACAAGGTACCGCTTGGCCTGCCAAGTGCGTACAGCACCGTAGGACAGGCGCCAAGTTTCATTCCTATCTTCAGCCGGTTCAGGAAAACAGCTGCAATTACAGGCCTCTCTTCCGGCACCATCGCTTCCTTCTCAACCAGGGAGGCAAGGGTGGCAACCTCATGCACCGTCAATCCCATTTGACTGGCTTTATCCCTGAGCTCCTCATTGAACACTTGTGAGAACCGGTCGAGTATCATGGCGATAAGCTGTTCCTCAGACATGCCCTTGGATACATTGTAGGTGTCCGGGAACAGATAGCCTTCTACAGGGTACAAGGTGTCCTCCAGCTCTTCAGGTCCTGCAAAAGCCGCCACCAACTCAGGGCTCTTGGCCAGTTCCAGAAATCGGTCCCTGTTGCCGAAACCCTGCTCCTCGATGAGGGCGGCTATGTCTTCAACCCGGAGTCCTTCCCTGACGGTGATGGGATAGTACACGACCTTGCCTTCCACCAAGACCGATATGGCATCCCACACCAGAATACTGGGTTCAAAACTAAACTCTCCTGCCTGCATCTTGCCGTCGGCCTTAAGCACCTTGGATACGAGGCGGAACCAGAAGGGGCTTCTGATCACTCCCGCCCGGTGTAGCGCATCTGCAATATCCCTTGAGGAAGCGCCTGACTCGATGACCACGGTGACCGGGGGTGAATCCGCAGGAAGCGGACATGAACTCCAATGCATTGCAAGGGCATAGCCCGCTATGAGCAGCACAAGCCCAAGTACAATACCTCTAATCACCCATTTCAACGCGTGCCCGCTCCCTCCGGCTCTCTTACGCCTGTTCAGATCCCCGGGTCCTCGTCTTCTTCATCGTCCGGGTAGTCTTCCACTTCAATATCGCTCTCGAGGTCAAGTTCGCCCAGGGCTTCGATTACCTCTTCCCATTCTTCTTCATCGTCTATGGTACACAGGGTGACCTCATCTCCGCCCATGTATTCCACGCGCAAGATGACGATTTCGGGATCCTCATCGCCGCCTTCCACCGGCATAAGCACAACATACTGCCTGTCTTCTACAAACAGGTCATCCAACAGGAGTTTGAACTCTTCCTCGTTTCCGTCCTCGTCCGTCAAGACTATCACATCATCATAGACCTGCTCTTCGTCAAAGCCGTCGTTTTTCCTTCCGTTACGATCCTTCACGTTCTCACTGCCTTTCGGGTTCCGTGGCGTGTTCCCCACACTACGAAGATAGTTTTCAAGAATCAGCACCGAAGCCGCTTGGGCGATTGACCTCCGGCGCCTTCGCCTTGACATCCCCAAGCCTATCA